>NZ_JBHXMF010000006.1:90488-210132 GCF_042721055.1 Streptomyces sp. NPDC058470 | reverse complement strand
AGGAACAGCCTCCGCACCCCGCCACTCTTCGTCCGACGGCGAGAACCCGGGGTACCTCCCGCCCGGTTCATGGTCCGATCCCCTGGCACAGCCGAAAGTTAATGGGTCATTAAGAGATCCGAGGTGTGAAGGCACAGCCATCATGGCGATCCTCTTGTCATGAACCTGCGGCCCGACGGACGGGCCGTCGCCACGTGGAGGTGTGGGATGCACCGCAGACTCGCCGCCGGCCTTGCCGCCTCAACTCTCGCCCTGATCACCGTCGTCGGTACCGCCACGGCGGCCGACGCAGTTCCCGCAGACAAGACCCAGGTCCTCTCGAACTGGACCCAGACCAGCGCGTCGAGCTACAACACCTGGAACGCCGCCCGCGCGAACCAGGCCGCGTGGTCCGCGTACGCGTTCGACTGGTCCACCGACTACTGCTCGTCCTCGCCGGACAACCCGTTCGGCTTCCCCTTCTCCACGTCCTGCGCCCGCCACGACTTCGGCTACCGCAACTACAAGGCCGCGGGCACCTTCGACGCCAACAAGTCGCGCCTCGACAGCGCCTTCTACGAAGACCTCGAGCGCGTCTGCCTCAACTACAGCGGCGCGACGAAGACATCCTGCGACGGTACGGCGTGGACGTACTACCAGGCGGTCAAGGTGTTCGGCTGAGACCGCCGGCCGAGGAGAACCGGGACGCCGCGCGTGCGGCGTCCCGCCCTCGTCGTTGGCCCGTTCAGCCCGCCACCGGCTCACCAGGTGTGTCCTGGAAGGCCGTTCGGGGCGCCGGGCGGGTGACGCCGGACAGGTCGTGGGCGGTGACACTATTGCGGTCGGCGACCGAGCGGCCCAGCGCATGGTGCGGCCACAACCCGGCTGCCACCCGGCGACTGCGCTCGCCCCACTCGCGGGCCGCCGCGCTGCTGGACTTGTAGTGGTTCAGGGCGAATCCGCCGGAGTGGATCCGGAGCAGACAGAAACCGCCGGGATAGTCCTTGACGGCGCTGACCTCCTGCAAGGTGACGTGCGGAGCCTGCGGCAGGACGGTCCGCTTGTTGCGGTGGGTGTGCCCGGCGTGGTGGAGGAAGACGCCGGGGGCGCCGGCGTAGGCGTCGAGGACGGCCCGGGCCTGGCGTCGGCCGAGCTGCTGCCCCCTGGTCACGGGAAAGACGGAGTCCCGTACGGTCAGCGGATGGTGGCCGAACACCACGGTGGGCCGATCCGAGTCTTCGTTCAACCGGGCCCGGAACCAGGACAGTTGCTCGGCGCCGAGGCCGCCGGCGTCGGAGCCGTTGCCGTCCTTCAGATACGTGTCGAGCCCGACGATCCGCAGCCCGCCGAGGTCGTGGGTGAAGTACGAGGGCACCTCGCCGCCGAGGAACCCCGTCCGGAAGGCGTCCGCGTCCTCGTGGCCGGGCCGGGGACGGTCGTGGTTCCCCCGTACAACGAAGTAGTCCCGCCCGTGCGCACCGAACCCGTCCAGGATCCGCTTGGCCTCGGCCAGGTCCCGCGGCGCGCCCCCCGCCGATATGTCCCCGGCGGCCAGCAGCACGTCCGCCCCGCGCCGCCGGGCCTCCTCCACCACCGCCCGGCTCATGATCTCCGGATACGGCGCGAGCCCCGCCTCCTGCGACACCCCGCGCATCAGGGGCACGCCGCCGACCAGACCGGAGGTGGTCTCCCCGACGTGCAGGTCGTTGCAGAGGGCGATCGTCAGCAGGTGCTGCCCGGGCGGGGGCTGCGGAGTGGTGAAGGAGTACGGGCCTCCGCGCGTTCCCAGTCCGTAGCGGTTGGTGCCGACGGCGTTGCCGCGGATCAGGTGCAGCGAGGTGGGGGTGGCGGCCACGCCCCGGGAGCGGGCCTGGTAGTAGTACGTCTGGCCCGGCTCCAGGCCAGTGAGCTCAACATGGTGGTGCGCGGTGGGGCGGGCCTCCGCTGCGCTGCGGTTCAGCCGGGTGGGGTGGGTGCCGTAGACGATCTCGCCCTCCGTGACCGCGGGGAGCATGTGGCCCGTCCCGTCGTTGGTGCCGGGTATTCCGGTGTGCCAGGTGATGACCGCGCTGTCCTCGGTCAGGGTGACCAGTTCCAGGTGGACGGCGGCAAGGATGTCGGGGGGATGGAGACGGCTCTGGTGTGCCGGGCCGTGCAGGGCGGCCCGCAGCAGCGAGGGGGCGAGCAGGACGCCGGATCGCAGCACTTCGTACGGAGCGGGGAGGGCGGCCAGGGCGGACAGGGACGCGAGGGGAGCGGACAGGCAACAGCGCATGCCCCCTGCGTGCCCCCGCGCAGTGAACGCCGGCAGTGTTGCCGACGGCGGCACCAGGTATGGCACGCGACATCTCCGTCCGGGCGCGGCTCGACGTGGGTGGAACCGGCCGATCGAGTGACCGGCGGTCAGCTCGTCGACAACGTTTTGCTGAACGGAGTGACGGGGCGCTCCACGCGCTCTCCGTCCACCGTAATGTCCACCGCCTCGTTGTAGAAAGCGAGGAGCCCTGTGACGGTGGCCACCGCGGGCAGCGGGTCCGGGTAGCTCCAGACGAGGTTCGCGGGCACGTCGGCGTCGCCCCGCCACGACCAGTACTCGGCCGTTCCCTTGTAGGGGCACGCGGTGCTGTGGCCCGTCGGGACGAGGAGGTCGAGGCGTACGTCCTCACGCGGCACGTAGTAACGCACCGGCAGGCCCGTCTCGAAGAGCAGCACCGGGCGCCGGGTGTCCGCGACGACCGTGCCGTCGATCTCGACCCGGACATGGCGGCTGCTCGGCAGGGCGTCCACCCGCTTGTGCGGGTCCCGGGGATGGACGAAGATCTCTTCCTCCTCCTCGTACCAGTGGTCGAGCCCCCGGCCATTGCGCCGGAACCACTCGAAGGCGATGTGCCCGGCCAGGTCGTCGCCGGGGAAGGTCCAGGCCGCGTCCTCCATCAGCTCGCCGTCGACCTCGAGGTCGTAGAAGATCCGCGATCCCGTGTGCGTGCCCGTCCGGGGGTTCTTCGCCGGGCGGAGCAGGTCCTCGCGGACCTCCTCGCGGGGGAAGGCGTACGTCGGAACCGGCAGTGCGGGCTCCCACACGAGGACGGGGTGCCGGCTGTCGACGACCGTGACGTCGCCCTTGCGGCCGCGCACCCAGCGTTCGCTGGGCTCCCAGCGGAGGCCCTCCGGCGTGGTCCGTACCGACTGCGCGGTGGGGAATGCACTCATCGTCCGGTCTCCCTCGGTTGGTCGGGACCCGCAGGTGCCCGGCGGTACAAGCCCGGCACCTCCGAGAGCAGTGTCCCGACGTACGCCTCCCACCGCGAGCCGATCACCAGGCGACCGCCGGGGGGTACGGCGGTCAAGACGGCGGGTTGCAGCGGTCGGGCGTGAGTCGTCGACAGCCGACTACGGCGGTCAAACGGCGATGACCCGGACCCCCGCCTCCTCGAACCCCCGCATCGCGTCCTCGCCAACCGCCGTGTCCGTCACCAGCGTGTCCACCGACTCGGCCGCGCAGATCCTGGCGAAGGCGCGCCGGCCCAGCTTGCTGGAGTCGGCGGCGACGATCACGCGCTCGGCCCGCTCGCAGAGCAGCCGGTTGATCGCGGCCTCCGCCTCGTCGTGGGCGGCCGCGCCGTGCGTGACGTCGAAGGCGACCACGCCGAGGACGGCGACGTCGAGGGTGATCTGGCCGAGCACGCCGTCGGCGAGGGGGCCGATCAGCTCGTACGACTGCGGGCGTGCGACCCCGCCGGTCACCACGATCTTGAACTGGGGGCGCACGGCAAGCTCGTTGGCGATGTTGAGCGCGTTCGTGACCACCGTCAGCGCGGGTGAACCGGACGCGAGATCGGGGCGCACCGCGAGAGCGCGCGCCACCTCGGTGGTGGTCGTGCCACCGGTCAGACCCACCGCCTCGCCGAGCGTGACGAGGCCGGCCACCGCCTTCGCGATGCGCTGTTTCTCGGAGGCGTGGCGGGCTGTCTTGTAGCGCAACGGCAGTTCGTACGAGACGCCGTGCACGACCGCGCCGCCGCGGGTGCGGATGAGCATCTGCTGCTCGGCGAGCTGATCGAAGTCGCGCCGGATCGTCGCGGCCGACACCGCCAGCTCGGTCGCGACCTCCTCGACATCCAGCCGGCCCCGCTCCACGAGCAGTTCCAGCAGCGCCTTCCAGCGGGCGTCGCGCGACATCCGCACACTCCGTTCCTCGATCTTCCGCGACCCTAGCGCACCCTTCCTCCGTCAGAATGCTTGTTCATGCTCGAAAGCGCGCTATATCTTGCACGAACAAGCATCATTGGAAGGGTGTGGCATGACCCATGTCGAGGACGAGCTCAACAGTCAGCCCGAGTGCTGGACCCTCGCCGCCGAGCAGGCCGCGGTACATGCTGCCGCACTGCCCGCGGCGGGGGAGCGGGTCGCGATCGTGGGGTGCGGTACCTCGTTCTTCATGGCGCAGGCCGTCGCCGCGCTGCGTGAACGCTCGGGCCAGGGTGAGACGGACGTGTTCGCCGCGTCGGAGTTCCCGGATGCCCGCTCCTACGACCGGGTGGTCGCCCTCACCCGGTCCGGCACGACCACCGAGGTGCTCGAACTCCTCGGGAACCTGAAGGGCCGCACGCGCACGACAGCGATCACCGCCGATCCGCACACGCCCGTCGTGGACTCCGCGGACGAGGTCGTGGTGCTCGGCTTCGCGGACGAACAATCCGTCGTGCAGACCCGGTTCGCGACCACCGCGCTCACCCTGCTCCGCGCCCACCTCGGTCTCCACACGGACGCCGTCGTCTCCGACGCCCGTACCGCCCTCGGGGAACCGCTGCCCCAAGGGCTCGTCGGCTGTCGGCAGTTCACCTTCCTCGGCCGTGGCTGGACCGTCGGGCTCGCCAACGAGGCCGGGCTCAAGTTGCGTGAGGCCGCACTGGCCTGGACCGAGGCCTACCCGGCGATGGAGTACCGGCACGGCCCCATCAGCGTCACCACGCACGGCACCGCCACCTGGATGCTCGGCCAGGCGCCCGAAGGTCTGGCCGAACAGGTCCGGGCCACCGGCGGGTTGTGGGTGGCGGGCGAACTCGACCCGCTCGCCGAACTCGTCCGCGCCCAGCGGCTGGCGGTCGCGGTCGCCACGGCCTGCGGGCTGAACCCGGACCGGCCGCGCCATCTCACCCGCTCGGTGATCCTCACCCGGATGTCTGGCTGAGTCGGCTCAACCACTCACTGAGAAGGAGGAGTTGTGCCACTCGCAGCAACCGGTGAGCTGGTCCTCGCGGCCGCCGGGGCGCGGACAGCGGTCGCCGCGTTCAACGTCATCACCCTGGAACATGTCGAGGCCGTCATCGCGGGCGCCGAGTCCGTGGACGCGCCGGTCGTCCTTCAAGTCAGCGAGAACGCCGTCAAGTTCCGCCACGGGCGGCTTCTCCCGTTGGCCCGCGCCGCGACTGCCGCTGCCGAACGCGCCCGCGTCCCCGTCGCGTTGCACCTTGACCACGTCCAGAGCGACCAGCTGCTGCGACAGGCGGCCGGCGCCGGATTCAGCTCTGTGATGTACGACGCCGCCCGGCTGCCGTACGGGGAGAATCTTGCCGCCACCCGGGCCGCGGCCGACTGGGCACACGCCCAAGGGCTGTGGATCGAGGCCGAGTTGGGCCAGGTCGGCGGCAAGAATGGCGAGCCTCCGCTCGACGCCCACGTGCCCGGCGCCCGTACCGACCCCGCCGAGGCCCGCGCCTTTGTCACCGACTCCGGCGTGGACGGCCTGGCCGTCGCCATCGGCAGCTCGCATGCCATGACCACCCGCACCGCGCTCCTCGACCACGACCTGCTCAAGCGTCTGACCGCGGCACTGGACGTACCGCTCGTCCTGCACGGCTCCTCCGGCGTGCTGGACGAACAGCTGGCGGCGGCCGTCGCGGGCGGCATCGCCAAGGTCAACGTCGGAACGGCCCTGAACCTCGCCATGACCGGCGCCATACGGAAGTTCCTCGCCGCCCACCCGTCGGCCGTGGACTCGCGCGAGTACCTCGGCGTGGGGCGGGCGGCGATGGCGGGGGCGGTGGCGCGGCTCATCGGGGTACTGCGCGAGTGACGACGTCAGGAAGCCGCGCTCCGACGCAGGGAGGGTGCCTTCGCGAGGACGTGGGGACCTCGCTCGCGAGGGCGGGGCCCCCTTATGAAGGCTGCGGACCTCGGTCGCGAGGGCATGGGACCCCCATGTCCACCGCTGGTTTCTCCCTATGAGGGAGACGTTGATCCACCTCGGCGAGCCGCCCGCCGTCGTCGTGGACATCGGCGTCGGCGTGCACGGTGTCGCGCGTCGCACGGACGGCTTCCGGCTGCCCGAGCTGTGGCAACTGCACCTCCACCAGCACGAGGCCGAGCCGACCGTCGACGGCACGGCCCACGTCATCCGCCCCGGCCGCGTGGGGCCTCGTACCGCTCGGCACCACGGCCCGCCACCGCTGCCGGAGCCGCTCCGAACACCTCTGCTCTCTCCATCCCTGCGGTGGGCGCCGCGTCCGTCCGCATCCCGGACCTACGGGCCTTCAACAAGGCCTGCCGCAGAGAACTCGGGGCCTCGCCCCGAACGCTGCGGGGAGCTACTTCTTGACCGCCCGAAGAACCACGAACTTCGCGTCGCTGGCCATGAGTTCACTGTTGCCGAAGAGGCGGCGCAGCTTCAGGTGATACCCGAGGTGGCGGTTGCCGATCACCCACAGTTCGCCACCCGGCCGCAGCGCGCGGCGCGCGTCCGTGAACATCCGCCATGCCGTGGCGTCCGTCGTCGCCTGGTGCGAGTGGAACGGCGGATTGTTCAGTACGAGATCGACGCTGCCGTCGGCGAAGTCCGTCAGCCCGTCACCGACGCGGAACTCCGCCTTCGTGCCCTCGACGTTCGCGGCGAACGTCTCCCGTGCCGAGGCCACCGCCTGGTACGACTCGTCCACGAACAACACCTCCGCCTCGGGATTGGCCAGCGCGGCTGCCGTACCCACGACTCCGTTGCCGCATCCCAGATCCGCGATGCGCTCGGGACCGCGGCTGCGGGGCATGTGCTGGAGGAGGAACCGGGTGCCGACGTCGAGACGGTCGGCGCAGAAGACGCCCGCGTGGTTGATGACGGTACGGCCGGAGACCGTACCGACACCGTCGGGGAGCTCGTAGCTGTACGGCCACGGGTTGGAGTTCCGGGCGATCCCGGGGAACGGCGTGCAGAAGATGAGCCGGGCCTTCTTCTCGGCCAGCGAGGTGCGGGTCGGGCCGAGGATCCGCTCGAAGAGGTGCAACGTCGAGGTGTGGATCTCCTTGACCATCCCCGTGCCGACGACGACCGTCCCCTCGTGCACGCCGGGCGCCAGCCGGTGCAGCTGGTCCTCCAGGAGCCCGAGACTCTTCGGCACCCGGACGACCAGCACGTCGATGCGGTCGGGAGGCGTGTCCTGTGTGGTGAGAAGAGGCACCGCGGACTCCTCGACACCGGCCCGCGCCAGGTTCGCCCGCGTCGCCTCACGGGCGAGGAAGGAGTCGGTGATCTGCGTCGGCCGGTGCGCCGAGAGCGCCGTGGCGAGCGCGCCCCACCGGTCACCGACCACCACGACCGAGCCCGACAGAGGGGTCCCGCTCTCCGCGAGATGCCGCAGCAGATATGTGTCGGCGGCGTCCCATGCGCGCAGCTGGTCGCGGGTGTCCTCGGGGAAACGGGCGAGTGCGTACTCGCCCCAGGGTGTAGCCATAGAGTCGGTCATCGTAGGTCAAGGCTAACGGAGCCGCAGCTCAGCGCGGTGGGCGAGGATAGGCCGATGTCGATGTTGTTCCCCAGGCACCGTACGCAGACCGCTCCGGACGCGGTCCACGTGCCCGACTGGCTGGATACCGACCGTCAAAGGCAGCTTCTCGATGCGTGCCGTGCCTGGGCCCGCCCACCGTCCGGCCTGCGCACCGTCCGCACCCCCGGCGGCGGCACGATGACCGCCCGGCAGGTCTGCCTGGGCTGGCACTGGTACCCGTACGGATACGCCCGCACGGTCGTCGACGGCGACGACAGCCCCGTGAAGCCGTTCCCGGGGTGGCTGGACGACCTCGGCCGCCGCGCGGTCACGGATGCCCTCGGAGCCGGCGCCGCGACCGCCGCGTACGACATCGCACTGATCAACTTCTACGACGCCGACGCACGCATGGGTATGCACCGCGACAGCGACGAGAAGTCGGACGCGCCGGTGGTGTCGCTGAGCCTGGGCGACACGTGCGTCTTCCGGTTCGGGAACACCGCGACGCGGACCCGGCCGTACACGGATGTCGAACTGCGCAGCGGTGACCTGTTCGTGTTCGGCGGGGCATCCCGGCTCGCGTATCACGGAGTGCCGCGGGTGTACGCGGACACGGCGCCGCCCGAGTTGGGGCTCACCGGACGGCTGAACATCACGCTGCGGGTGAGTGGCCGCTAGGCCGACAGGACCGAGACGACAGGACGGGCCACCGCAGGAGCGGATCATGGGAGACTCGCCCTCATGAACGGCAAGGCGGGCCCCCGGGCGGCGGGGGAAGCGAACACGCGGGCGCGGCTGGACCGGGGGCGCGGGGCGCTCGGTCCCGCGCTGGAGCTCGTGCACACCGGACGTGCGCCGACGCGCGCCGTACTCACCGCCGAGCTGGGCGTCACCCGGGCGACCGCCGGCGCGGTGGCCGCGGAGCTGGAGGCACTGGGGCTGATCAGGGTCGACGCGCGGCCTGGAGCGGCGGCGGGTTCGCAGGGCCGGCCCTCGCACCGTCTGGAGGTCGCCGAGGACGGTCCGGTCGTGCTCGCCGCGCAGGTGCACGCCGACGGATTCCGCGCCGCGCTGGTCGGTCTCGGCGGGCGCCTCGTCGCCACGGCGCCCGGCTGCGAGACGGTCGAGGCCGATCCGGGCAAGGTGCTCGGCTCCGTCGTCGAGGCCGGCGCGGAGCTGCTCCGCGAGACGGGGCTGCGCTGTGTGGGCGCCGGCCTCGCCGTGCCGTCCGCCGTCACCGAACCCGAAGGGCTCGCCCTCAACCCGCTGCACCTGGCCTGGCCCGCGGGCTCCCCGGTGCGCCAGATCTTCGCCGAGAAGGTGCGCGCGGCCGGAATCCTGGGGCCCGCGTTCGCCGCCAACGACGTGAACCTCGCCGCCCTGGCGGAACACCGGCACGGCGCGGGCCGCGGCGCCCGCGACCTGCTCTGCGTGGCCACCGGGCACCGGGGTGTCGGCGGCGCGCTCGTGCTCGACGGCCGCCTCCACACGGGCAGTTCGGGGCTCGCTCTCGAAGTCGGCCACCTCACCGTCAACCCGGAGGGCCGCCCCTGCCACTGCGGCAGCCGTGGCTGTCTCGACGTCGAGGCGGACCCGCTGGCCTTCCTCACCGCGGCCGGCCTCGATCCAGGGCCCGAGGTGTCGCTGCTCCAGCAGGCCAACGACCTGATCCGCCACCAATACGCAGACCCGGCCATCGGCCTGGCCACCGAAGCCCTGATCGACCGCCTCGGCCTCGGCCTCGCCGGCCTGGTCAACATCCTGAACCCCGACCGCATCATCCTCGGCGGCCTGCACCGCACCCTCCTCGACGCCGACCCCGACCGCCTACGCGCCGTCGTCGCCGCCCGAAGCCTCTGGGGCCGGAGCGGCGGCGTACCCATCCTCGCCTGCACCCTGGACCACAACAGCCTCGTCGGCGCTGCCGAGTTGGCGTGGCAGCCGGTGCTGGACGATCCGTTGGGTGCGTTGGTCGAGGCCGGAGACTAGGCAGGTTCCACCGCGCACTCGGGCGGGCGGGCCTGCTCGGTACGGCGGGCGAGGGCCGGCAGGACCGTCGCGATTCCCAGCAGGGCCATGCACGCGCCGAGCCACAACGGCGCGCGCAGCCCGAAGGCACCGATCAGCGGACCGCCCAGCGAGGTCGCGATGATGATGCCGAGCGTGATGAACGACGAGTGGACCGTGTTGACCAGGGGGCGCGCGTTGCCCTCGCGCTGCACGCGGGTCACCATCGCCGGATTCATGGTGACGCCGACCAGGCCGATACCCATCACGAACACCACTGCGGGGAGGGGTAGTTGGGCAAGCAGAGCAAAGCCGGTCAGGAAGCCTGCGTTGAGCACCAGACCGATGAGCAGCACGCCGAGGGTGTGGCGGTCGGCGAGCCGCCCGACCACCGTGTTGCCCAGCACCGTGGCGGCGCCGTACGCGATGAGCAGCGGCGGCACGGTCCCGTTACCGAAGCCGGTGACCTCGGTGAGGATCGGGTTGAAGTAGCAGAACGCGGAGAACGTGGCACCGATGACCAGGGTGCTGGTGGACAGCGCCAGCCACAACCGGGGCCTGCGGAAGGCCTTGAGCTCCTGGCGCAGATCCGAGTCGCCGACCGCTCGCCCCAGGCGCGGCACCCCGGCGAGGGTGCACAGCGCGGCGAGTACCGTCAGGACGGTAATGGCCCAGAACGCCGCACGCCAGCCCAGCCGTTCACCGATCAGTGTGGAGAGCGGCAGGCCCAGCAGCGTGCCCAGCATCAGACCGTTCATGGCCAGGGCGATGGCCCGACCGCGCATCTCGGGCCTGGTCAGCTGGGCGCAGAGAGAGATGCCGACGCCGAAGAAGGCCTGGGACGCGATGCCCGTGACGACACGGGCCGTCATCATCGCGCCGTACGAGGACGCGGTCGCCGCCAGTACGTTCCCCGCGAGGAAGATCCCGAACAGCACTAGCAGCGCGTTCCTCTGAGGGAGCCTCAGCAGCGCCACGGTCAGGAACGGCCCGCCCACCGCCATGGCCACGGCGAAGGCAGTGATGAGGTAGCCGATCTGTGGGATCGAGGCTTCGAGTCCCTCGGCCAGTTGCGGCATCAGGCCGGCGACGACGAACTCGCTTGTCACCATGGCGAAGATGCCGAGTGCCAGGACGTATACGGCGCGAGGCATGTGTTCGGGTACTCCTCTGTGTCTCGAGTTGTTTTGGATTGATTGGTTCAAAACGATGGCATGGGAAAGAAGAGCCGAGGGTGGGTGGGATCAGTGTGCGGTCAGTGCGTCCAGTGCTGTCGCCGCGATGGACTCCAGTACGGCGCGGTCGGCGCCTCCCTGTGCCGACACCCGCAGGCCGCCGATCAGGGCGTTGATGAAGCGGGCAAGCGCGTCGGCGTCCCGCGTCGAGGCGATCTCGCCGTGGCGCTGCCCCTCCTGGATGGTGGCCCGCAGTGCCGCGATCCGCCGGGCCAGGTCGCGTTCGAGCATCGCGCCCGCCTCCGGGTCGCGCCCACCGAGCTCCACCGTCGTGTTGACCGTCAGGCAGCCCAGGCTGCGCCCCCCGGGCCGGTTCTCGATCTCACCGTCGATGACGCCCGCGAAATATGCCCGGATGCGCTCCAGGGGTGGGCGCTCCGCATCCTCCAGGAGCTCGATCTGAGCCGTCGTCATGACGTCGATATAGCGAGCCAGCGCCCTCTTGAACAGGTCGTGCTTGCTGCTGAAGGTGTTGTAGATGCTGCTGCGCCCCAGTCCCGTGGCGTCGCACAGATCCTGGGTCGAGGTCCCCTCGTAGCCATTCGCCCAGAAGGTGCGCATCGCGGCCTCGAGGGCCCGGTCCTCGTCGAACGTCCTTGGTCGGGCCATGCGGGAACGGTAGCACGGTATTGGATCGATCAGTTCAATAAGCGCTCTGCGTCGTGGCCTAACGCCAGTCCACACCGAAAGCGCGCCCAGGGTTCACGGTGAGCATCTGCTCCACCAGGCCCTCGCCCAGGGCGAGTTCGAGCCTCTGTCGCACCCTGCGCAGCAGATACGGCATCCCCGGACCGCCGTTGACCGAGCGGGCCGCGGCGGTGGTCGTTTCGCCGCCCAGGAGCAGACGGTCGCTGAAGCCGGCGTCGGCGAGGGCGCGTACGGCGTCGGGCATGCACCAGTCGGTGCCGTGGTGGGCGCGGGAGGGGCCGTCGAAGGCGAGGTAGGCGCCCGACTCCGCTGCCTGACGCTGGGTCACGAAGCCAGGGGAGCGGTTGAGATGGCCGAGGATCACTCGGTGCGGGGGCACGCCCAACTCGCCGGACAACAGGTCGAGTACGTCCAGCGCGCCGGTGCCCAGCTCCAGGTGGACGGCGATCGGCGCCCCCGTGGCGTGGTGGGCCTCGGCCGCGGCGGTCATCGTCCACCGGGCGTGCGCGTCCAGGGTGTGGAAGCCGCCCGCGACCTTGATCAGTCCGGCCCGGACACCGGAGGTGCCGATGCCCGTCGTCAGCTCGGAGGTGAAGGTGTCGGCCAGCTTGCCGTGCAGCTGAGTGAGCAACTCCGGTGTGTAGTGCGCCGCTTGGTGGAGTCCGGTCGCGGCGATCACCTGGACGCCGGTGTCACGGGCGATCAGCGGCAGGTCCGCGGCGCGTCGGCCCATGCCGTACGGCGTCCACTGCACGACGCTCCCACCGCCCGCCGCGCGGAACGCCGTCAGCTCGGCCCGCGCGGCGGAGGCGTCGTTGAGTTCCTGTCCGGCGAGTCGGGGGCTGCTCAGGAAGAGGTGGTCGTGCGCGTCGCACACCCCCAAGTCCTCGGGGAGCGTGTCCCCGAGGACGGTACGGACCCTGCTCACCACTGCCGGCCACGCGGGAGCCGGTCACGCTCGGGCGTGTTGACGTACAGCACCTGGAACACCTCACCCGGCGCCTTCGGAGCGTCATGGTCCCAGAGTGAGAAGTGCACGAGCTCCCAGTGACGCGGATCGACAACAGCGGCCGCGCACACCGCACCGTCCAGCGCGGCCAGCCGCTCGGTCTCCCGTACCGCCTCCGCCATCACCTCGGAGAGCCGCACCCCCTCGGGCACGCTCTGCCGCCGCCGCACGGCGACCGTGGCCGGGGAACCCGCGGCGACCCCCTCCTCGTACGACAGGCAGGTCCAGTGCCGCACCTCCGGCCGCCCGAAGTCGTCGACGAGACCCTGGAAACCCGGTCCCCAGAGGAAGGAGTTCATGCCCTCCGGGGCGTTCCACAGATAGAACGGCCCGTACTGGTTGACCGGCGACCCGTCGACCCCGCGCTCGCGCATCAGATACGCCTTCAGGCCGAGGCCGGGAAAGTCGTCGAGCAGCGGCCCCTTGCCCGTCGCCCGGGTGCGGATGATGTCCATGTCGTAGTCGGCGGGCAGGGTGAGCTCGTACTGCATGGCATGCATCGTTTGTCTCCTGGAGGTTCAGCGGTGCGTCGAATGGGCGGAGCCGACTGGCCTGAGCAGGGAGAGCAGCCCGCGAACTCCCGTGTCGAACGCGGCCGGTGAACCTGAGGCGCGCGCCAGCACATAGCCGCCCTGCACGGTCGCGAGGATCGTCGCGGCGATCTCCTCCGCGTCGAGTGAGGCGGCGAACTCGCCCTGCTCCTTGCCCTCTTCGACGATTCCCGCCAGCCGCTCACGCAGCCAGTCGATCGTCTCGTCGACCGGCGCGCGCAGCTCGCCGCTCGCGACCACTTCCGGGTCCATCGTCAACCGCCCGACGGGGCAGCCGCGCAGGACGTCACGCTCGCGGCGTAGATACGCCTCGATGCGTTCGTACGGCGACCCGGGCGCGCTCAGTACTCCCTCGGCGGCAGCACGCAGTTCCTCGGCGGTGCGACGGATCGCGGCGAGGGCCAGATCGGGCTTGCCCTTGAAATGGTGGTACATGCTGCCCTGCCCCGCGCCCGCGCGTTCCAGGATCGCCTTGGGGCTGGTCCCGACGTAACCGCGCTCCCACAACAGCTCGCGCGTGGACTCGATCAGCCGCTCCGGAGTACTCATGAGCGCACTGTACATACTAGTAGGTACAGACGTCTAGGCGCTGGGGAAGCAGTCGAACGGAGCCCATGTACTCCCGTGGAGGTACGCGCACTGCCGCTGGCCGTACGACGACTGAGACCCCCTCCCGGAGCGAGTCTCAAGGCATCGGAAACCAATCCCGCGGTCGATCGGAAACGGTCCCGCAGAGGAGATGACTGAGATGCAGACCCTGTCGAACTGGGACGGCGGCCCCGGGCCGTGGATCCTCTTCTTCCCGCTCATCTGGGCGGCCGTCGTGATCGGCGTCGTGACCGTCCTGCGCCGCACCGTCTGGCGCGGCCGTCGCGGCCCGTGGCGCGCGATGGCCGACCCCCGCCCGACGGGTGACGCGCCTATCGCGGTGCTCGGCCGCCGCTTCGCCTCGGGCGAGATCGACGAGGACGAGTACTGGCGGCGGCTCTCCGTCCTGGACGAGCAGTTCGGTCCTACGGGCAAGGGCGGTGCGGCATGACCACCGTGACGGTCACTCGGACGGCGGCCCGTGTCACCGACGCCGTCAAGGTGTACGGCAGCGGCGACACCGCAGTGCGGGCCCTGGACGGGGTGAGCGTCGGCTTTCCCACCGGGCGCTTCACCGCGATCATGGGGCCCTCGGGCTCCGGCAAGTCCACCCTGATGCACTGCGCGGCCGGCCTGGACACCCTCACCTCCGGTGCGGCCTTCATCGGCGACTCGGAGCTGAGCACGCTCGACGACCGCCGCCTCACCCTGCTGCGCCGCGACCGCGTCGGCTTCGTCTTCCAGGCGTTCAACCTGCTCCCGACGCTGACCGTCGCGGAGAACATCACCCTGCCCCTGGACCTCGCGGGGGCGAAGGGTTCACGGGAGTGGATCGACGCGCTCATCGACATCGTCGGCCTGCGCGACCGGCTCCACCACCGCCCCAGCGAGCTCTCCGGCGGACAGCAGCAACGTGTCGCCGTGGCAAGGGCGTTCGCCGGACAGCCCGATGTCGTCTTCGCCGACGAACCGACCGGAAACCTCGACTCGCGCTCCGGCGAGGAGGTGCTCGGCCTCCTCGGCCGGGCGGTGCGCCAGATGGGCCGTACGGTCGTCATGGTCACCCACGACCCCGTAGCCGCCGCCCACGCCGACGAGGTCGTCTTCCTCGCCGACGGCCGCCTCGTGGACCGGATGGAATCCCCGACGGCGGACAAGGTCCTTGACCGCCTGAAGGCCTTCGACGGCAAGGGGGCGCCGTCATGAACGCCTCCCTGCGCATCAGCGTCTCCTCCCTGCGCGCCCACAAGCGACGCTTCGCCGGTACGTTCCTCGCGGTGGTCCTCGGTGTCGCCTTCCTCGCCGGAACCCTCGTCATGGGCGACACCCTGCGCGCCAGCTTCGACACGATGTTCGGCAACGCGAGCAGCGGCACCGACGCCGTCGTCCGCAGCGCCGACACCATCACCACGCCCGGCGAGAGCGAGGGAGTGCGGCAGCCCGTCGACACCGACCTGGCGTCGACGATCGAGAAGACCCCGGGTGTGGCGGCCGCAGTGCCCGACATCCAGGGCGCCGGCCAGCTGGTCGGCGCCAACGGCAAGCCCATCGGCGGCCAGGGACCGCCCACTCTCGCGGGCAACTGGATCGACGACCCGGAGCTCAACGCCTACCAACTCGCCGAAGGTCGCGCCCCGTCGAAGTCCGGCGAGGTCGTCGTCAACCGGGGCGCCGCCGACAAGGGCGACCTGAAGATCGGCGACACCACCACGCTGCGCACGCCCGACCCCGTCAAGGTGACGATCGTGGGCCTGGCGACCTTCGGCGGCGAGGACGGTATGGCCCAGGTGACCTTCACCGGCATGACCCGGGCCGACGCGGAGAAGTACCTCACCGCCAAGCCCGGCGAGGCCGCGAGCATCCGTGTGCGGGCCGGCCCCGGAGTCAGCCAGGAGGAACTCGTCTCCGCTCTGACACCCGTACTGCCGAAGGGGGTTGAGGCGATCACCGGCCAGGAGTCGGCCCAGGAGAACACCGACATGATCTCCAGCCAGTTCCTGAGCATCTTCACCACCCTCCTCCTGGTGTTCTCCGGCATCGCGCTCCTCGTCGCGACCTTCTCCATCCACAACACCTTCGCGATCGTCGTCGCCCAACGAACCCGCGAGAACGCCCTGTTGCGCGCACTCGGCGCCTCACGCCGTCAGGTGACCGTCTCGACGCTCATCGAGGCGAGCGTCGTCGCCTTCACCGCGTCGGTCGTCGGTCTCGCGGGCGGTATCGGCGTCGCGGCCGGACTGCAAGCGCTGTTCCCGGCCATCGGATTCCCCTTCCCCGAGGGCGACTTGGTGATCAGCGGACTGTCCATGACGCTGCCGCTCGCGGTCGGCGTCATCGTCTGCCTCGGCTCCGCGCTGCTGCCCGCCGTACGCGCCGGACGCACCGCACCGCTGGCCGCACTGCGCGAGACGGCCGTCGACCAGTCCGGGGCCTCCCGCACCCGCGCCGTGGCCGGTGGCGGTCTGGCCGCGCTCGCCATCGGCATCACGCTGTTCGGCGTACTGGCGAGCCCGTCCCTGTGGCTCGCGGGCCTGGGCGCCGTCCTGGCCCTCGCCGCCTTCGTGGTCCTCGGTCCTGTCGCGTCCTCGACGGCCGTACGGGTCCTGGGTATGCCCCTCGACAGGCTGCGCGGCGTCACGGGCGGCCTTGCCCGGCGCAACGCCCTGCGCAGCCCGAAGCGGACCGCCGCCACCGCGAGCGCCCTGATGATCGGCGTCGCCGTCGTCTCCCTGTTCACGGTCTTCGGCGCCTCGCTCAAGGCCACCATGGACCAGACGGTCTCCCGGTCCTTCGCGGGTGATGTCGCCGTCAGCACCCCGTCGTTCGGCGCCGGCGGCAGCGGTCTGAGCCCGAAGCTGGCCCCCGCGATCGCCGAGCAGCCCACGGTCGAGAACGCCGTCGGCCTGGGCCGCGGGGTCGCCGAAGTCAACGGCAAGGGCCGGGCGTTGACCGTCACCGACCCGGTCACCCTCGGCAAGGTCTTCGACCTCGGCGACGTACGCGGCTCGCTCGAGGGCCTCGGCACCGACGGCATCGCGATCACCGGGAACGAGGCCGACAAGCAACGCCTCAAGGTCGGCGACACCGCCCAACTCGCCTTCACCGACGGCGAGAAGGAGACGTTCACGGTCCGCGCGGTCTACGGGCAGTCGGAACTCGCGGGCGACTACGTCATCACCCGCGCCGCCTGGAACCCGCACCGCACCCAGGACGCCGACACACTCGTCGCCGTCTCCTTCAAGGACGGCGTGCGCACGGCCGACGGCAAGGCCGCCGTGCAGAAGGTCGCGGACCGGTACGGCAGCCCCGAGGTCCAGACCCGCGACGAGTACGCGCAGTCCTCGGCCGGCGGTATCGACATGATGCTGACCCTGGTCTACGCACTGCTCGCCCTCGCGGTGCTCATCGCGCTGCTCGGCATCGCCAACACGCTGACGCTCGCGATCCACGAGCGCACCCGCGAACTCGGCCTGCTGCGGGCCGTCGGACAGACTCGGGCGCAGCTGCGCGCCATGGTCCGCTGGGAGTCCGTCCTGGTCGCCGCCTTCGGTACGGCGGGCGGACTCGCCCTCGGCGGCTTCCTCGGCTGGGTGCTCGTCAAGGCCTCGGACGGTGCGAGCGACAGCGTCTTCGCCTTCGCAATACCGCCCGTGCAACTGGTCGTGGTCGCTCTGGTCGGCCTCGCCGCCGGAGGCCTCGCGGGCCTGCGTCCGGCGCGTCGGGCGGCACGCCTGGACGTGTTGCGCGCCATCGCCACCGAATGACGTACGAGGAGGGTGTCACCGCCCGGTCAGCCGCCAACGGCGGACCGGGCGGGAGCGTGTTCGGGCCTGCGACCGTCGACCGGGTGCAGGCGCGGGGCCTCGCATGCCGTGTCGTACGGGGGAAGCGCGGGCACCGCCACGGCGGGCGCCGACGCCGGAAGTGTGAACCACACGACCTTGCCGGACTCGCCGTCGGGACGCACCCCCCAGCTCTCGCTGACCGCGGCGACCATGGCGAGGCCGCGTCCGCAGGTGGCGGCGGGGTCCGCCTCCCGAACCTCGGGAAGGCGGGGGTCGTGGTCGTGCACCGAGACCGTGAGCCGGTCGAGCAGCAGCTCGATCTTCACGGTGCACAGCTTGTCGGGCTGGGCGTGCCGGTGGACGTTGGTCAGCAGCTCGGTCACACCGAGCGCGGCCGGGTCTATCAAGGGGTCCAGATGCCAGTAGCGCAACTGCGCAGATACGATTCTGCGGACCTGGCCGATCCGCGACGGCAGGGCTTGGAGCTCCACCGTGCAATGCCTGCTTGGCTGGCTGATCACGGCTGCGACTCCCCGAATTGAGGTCCGGAAGAAGACGGAGATCGGATCCAGCAGAGTGGCTGAGTGGAACGGCCGCCTGCTGACGTGGCCGGCGGGCTGGTTCGCAGCGTTATCGCCGGTAAACCCAGAGTAGTGACGTGAGAACAGAGTGACTCAAGGGGTGCGGTCCTGCAACTCGCGGGCGCTTCTGCCCCCGCAGCCCCTGTCGCCGTGGCTTCAGTGCTTGCGTCCCGCCGCCTTGCGTACGGCCTCTATGAAACGGCGGGCCGAGGGCGGCCCGGGCTTGCCGGGAGCGGGGTCGTGCTCGCCGAGGGTGAGCGAGTACCGGGTGCCGTTGACGTCCGCCAACGCCCGGTCCTCGGGCGCGAACCACGGCTTGGACGCGCGCACCGCCTGCACGGGCGCGCTGTCGATCTCGCTCCCGTAACTGGTGAGCAACTCCAGCCTGCCGTCGTTGATCCGGACCTGTCCGGCCCGGGTGAGCGAACGCAGCCTCTTCCCGATCCGCACGCCCGTGGCCGTGAACTCCGGCTCCGCCATGGTGCCCCGCCCCCTTGTGCGCTTCGGCTGTGCTGTGCCGTGATCCAGTGTGCACCCCACCAGGAGGGCCCGGCTCGTTCTTGACGAGCGCCGTGCCGCCGGACACTGTCCCCGCGGTGCAGTCTGCCCGCACCCGGCGGCGAGCACCAGTGTGCATGGCGAGGCCATGACGAGAACGGGAGCACTTTCCCGAATGCGCCCCCGCCGTCCCGCAGGCCCGGGGTCCAGGGGTGCCTTTGGGATGCCCAAAGACATGTTTATGCAGGTGAGAAGCGTGCGGAAGGTGCCTATGATCGAAGGTGTCCGACCTCGCGATCCGGCGTCGGCACGATCCGAAGGAGCCCGCCGTGACCACCCCTCAGCAGACCCGGACCGGCGAAACCCTCGACGTCGACCACAGCGACCCGGGATACCGGGCCTGGCTCAAAGAAGCCGTGCGCAAGGTGCAGGCCGACGGCAACCGCTCGGCCGACACTCATCTGCTGCGCTTCCCGCTCCCCGAGCACTGGGGCATCGACCTGTATCTGAAGGACGAGTCGACACACCCCACCGGCAGCCTCAAACACCGGCTCGCCCGCTCGCTGTTCCTGTACGGACTGTGCAATGGCTGGATCCGGCCGGGCCGCCCGGTCATCGAGGCGTCCAGCGGCTCGACGGCCGTCTCCGAGGCCTACTTCGCGGGGCTCATCGGCGTGCCCTTCATCGCGGTCATGCCCCGCACGACGAGCGCCGAGAAGTGCCGCCTCATCGAGTTCCACGGCGGGCGGTGCCACTTCGTGGACGACTCCCGCAAGATGTACGAGGAGTCCGCCGCCCTCGCGGCAGAGACCGGCGGCCACTACATGGACCAGTTCACCTACGCGGAACGGGCCACGGACTGGCGCGGCAACAACAACATCGCCGAATCCATCTTCCGCCAGCTGGAGTTGGAGCGGTTCCCGGAGCCCGCGTGGATCGTCGCCACGGCCGGTACCGGCGGTACCTCGGCGACCCTCGCGCGCTACGTCCACTACATGCAGCACGACACCCGTATCTGCGTCGCCGATCCGGAGAACTCGTGTTTCTTCGAGGGCTGGACCACCGGTGATCCGGACGTCACCTGCGACTGCGGCTCGCGCATCGAGGGCATCGGCAGACCGCGGATGGAACCGAGCTTCGTGCCGCGCGCCATCGACCGGATGATGAAGGTGCCGGACGGGGCCAGCATCGCCGCAGTGCGCGCGCTGGAACAGGCCATCGGCCGCAAGGCGGGCGGCTCCACCGGGACCGGCCTGTGGAGCGCGCTGAAGATCGTCGCCGAGATGGTCGCGGAGGGGCGTACAGGGAGCGTGGTGACGCTGTTGTGCGACCCCGGGGACAGGTATCTCGACAAGTACTACTCGGACGCGTGGCTGGCCGAACAAGGGCTGGATCTCGCGCCGTACACGAGGGCGATCGCGTCGCTGCTGGAGACGGGCGTCTGGCAGGACTGACGCATGTGAGACGCCGGTGGGACGGTCAGGCGCCGATCGGGTGCGGGGGTTGCCGGTCAGACGTTCGTCGACGCCAGCCGTCGGTCCAGTGCCGTCACCGCGTCGCGGAACGTTCGTCCCAGGCCGGCCCGGCTCAGTCCGAGGGCCAGCCGGAAGGGTGCCGTGCCGTCCGTGGCGAAGGTCCACCCTACCCGCGTGCCCGTTCCGTCGGGCGTCAGCCGCCACTCCTCGAGCAGGGCGCGGGCCCCGGGCGCGTTCGTGACGTCCACCCGGTACGTGTACACCTCGGGAGCCGTGGCCACGAGGACCGTCTCCTGGAAACGAATGCCGCCCCGGAGCCGGATCTCACGCCCGGCGCCGTCCTCGGTCTGCCGGGCGAGCGTCACCGCCGGGAACCACTCGGTCCAGCCGGGAACGTCCTCGGCGAGCGCGCGGAAGACCGACTCCGGGGACGCGGTCACCACCCCGGCGAACACCAGACGTACCGGAGCGCTGTCGATGAACTCGGGTCCTACCGGGCGCAGTCGGCGTGCCATGTGCGGAACCCCCTGGCGGGACACGGTCCCGGGCGGAGACGGGCAAGGACGGAACGCGCCCGCACCGCGCGGCGGCGGGGGCAGTGTCACCATAACTGGCGGACCGTCAGATGTCTGTACCGTCTTCGGGTTCGCCGGCCACCACCAGGCGCATGAGGTGCTCCGAGATCTCCTCGCGGGCGTCGGCCGGCAAACCCGCGTCGGTGACGAGCGTGTCGACCTGTTCGAGCGCGGCGAACGAACTCAGGCCCACGGTGCCCCACTTGGTGTGGTCGGCGACCACGACGACTCGCCGCGCGGACTGCACCAGCCGCCGATTGGTCTCGGCTTCCGCCAGGTTCGGCGTCGACAGACCGGCCTCGACCGATATCCCGTGCACACCCAGGAACAACACGTCGAAGTGGAGCGCCCCGATGGCCTGATCGGCCACCGGGCCGACCAGGGAGTCGGACGGCGTGCGCACCCCGCCCGTCAGGACGACGGTGGCGGCGCCCTGCCGCTGACCGGAGACGCGCTGCGCCGAGTGGAACACATCGGCCACCCGCACCGAGTTGGTGACCACGGTCAGGTCGGGGACGTCCAGGAGGTGCTGGGCCAGCGCGTACGTCGTCGTGCCGCCCGAGAGCGCGATCGCCGTGCCCGGCCCGACCAACTCGGCGGCGGCCCGCGCGATGTCCTCCTTGGCGGTGAGCTCCAGGCCGGACTTGGCCTCGAAACCCGGTTCGTGCGTGCTCGCCTCGACCAGCGGGACCGCGCCGCCGTGCACCTTCTCCACCATGCCCTGGCGGGCCAGGGCGTCGAGATCGCGGCGGACCGTCATGTCGGAGACGCCGAGCTTGCGGGTCAGTTCGTTCACGCGGACGCCACCGCGGCGTCGTACTTCATCGAGGATCAGGGCGCGACGCTGCTCCGCGAGGAGGTTCTGATTCTCACTCACGTCCGCTCCGGTTTCCTTTCGTCCAAGCCTGTTCGACACTCCATCCGAACCCACTCCCACGTGGACATTCTCCCCGTCAGAGGGCTTCAGGACGCCTCATCCTCGCACGGGTCACCGACAGCCGCGCCACTGCCCGTACAGACTCCTCTCGCGCTGGTGTCACACGTATCGGGGAGATTCCGTGACGACGGGTGCACACAGCGTCCGCGGGCGGGATCCTTGTGCCTGCACATGACACATGGGAGACACGCGGCACGGGGGAAGTGTGAAGCGGTGGAATCTGCACGGGAAAACGGTTCGACGGGGGAGCTCGGCAGCCCCGTACAGCGGCCCGAAGCGGCCGCGCCCGCCCTGGAACTCCTGGTTCACGGAGTGGGCGGTGCTTCACCCGAGGGGATGCTCGACGACCCACGGACGGTCCGCATCACCGGCGACGAGACGGCGGCCGTCTACCGGCGCATCGCCGACGCAGACGCCGAGCGGCACCCTGACGCCCAACGGGGCCAACCGGTACCCGAGGCCTATGTGTGGTGCAACCTCACGTCGGGCAACGGCTCCCGCGCCCTGTGGCTGCTACTGCTGCCCTTCATGGTGGTCAACCTCGCGCACTGGATGCGCCCCACCACCCGGGGCCGCAGACGCACGGTCCGCCTGTACGGCCTGCTCGTCCGCCTGGCCGGACTCACCCTCACCGTGCTTCTGGTCGCCGCCGCCTGCGAGGTAGCCCTCGACCTGGCCGCCTGGCAGTGCGCGGGCACGCACGCGTGTGCAGAGGACCACTCCTGGCTGGACTTCCTCTCACCGGCCGCCTCCGATGCCGGCTGGTGGAGTCAGCCCGGCCGCCGCCTCGCCCTCGCCTCCCTGGTGCCCACCGCGCTGACCGCTCTCCTGTGGTACCTGTCCCACCGCACCTGGAGCGCCTACGAGTCACAGCAGCCGATGTCCCGCAAGCCCGAACCCGACGAGGAGACCGGCCGTTCAGGGCTCGGCCGGCCGGGATTCTGGTACGGGCGCCGACTGGTCGCCCGGCTGCGTGCCGCGCACACCGCCGCGGGCCTGCTGACGGTTGCCGCCGCCGTGGGCACTTCCGCCGCGCGCTACGACCGCACGTCGGACGGCCCTGGCGTACTGGCGACCCTGGGCCTGCTCCTGGACGTGATCCTCGTCGCGGGCTTCGTCGTCGTGGTGTGGGTGGTGTGCCGAAGGGGCCGCACCGAGAACCGCCTCGACGAGGAACTCGACCAGCCCCTGGTGCGCCGACTGCCCATGGGTTCGGTCATCCTGCTGGCCCTCACACTGCTGTACGCCGGCTGGTCGCGGCCCGGCTGGCACTCACAGGGGCGGCTGCCCGGCGACATGACGTTCGGCGGCATCGCCCTCCTCCAGGGGCTGCTCGTCATCGTGCTGGGCGTGGTGGCCCACATCCTGTTCCGCGCCCGGCCCGACACACGCACCGCGATGCGCGGACTGGCCGGTCCCGCCGTCGCCATGCTGGCCTGCGCGCTGGGCGGTGTGATGTCCGGAGGGGTGTCCCAGCGCGTCGCCGACTGGCTCGACGGCACCCGGAGCTCGATCCCGGGGCCGCCCGTCCTGCTGACCTGGCAGGCCTCCACGATCCCCGTCCTGCTCGTCGTGCTCGCCTTCGTCATCGGCTGGCTGGCCTGGCGCACCTGGCTGCTGCGAAAGCGTGAGATGGGAGCTGTTGAGCTCGACTACGAGGGTGAGCCCCAGGACCCCGTCCGTACACGCCGCATCGCGAGCACGCGCGCGATGGCCTCCCTCACCGACAGGGCGCCCCTCCTGGTCGCCGTCATCTCGTCCGTGACCTGGCTGCTCGGCGCCGGAGCACTGGTCGGCGCACTGGCGACCGAGGACGCTCCCAGCGAGGCGGCGCACGGCACGTACGCGTTCGTCCAGGGCGCCGCCGAGACCGCCCAGGCCCTCGGCTCCTGGCTGATCGGCCTCGGTTTCATCCTGTTCGTCACCTGGGGCCGCCGCGCCTACAGGGACCCGGCGGCCCGCCGCACCATCGGCATCCTCTGGGACGTCGGCACCTTCTGGCCGCGCGCCGCCCACCCCTTCGCGCCGCCCTGCTACGCCGAGCGCGCCGTGCCCGACCTGACCTGGCGGATGGCCACCTGGACCCGTGCCACCGGCGGGCGGCTCGTCATCTCCGGGCATTCCCAGGGCAGTGTGCTGGCAGCCGCGGCCGCCTGGCAGCTGAAGCCGTCCGTACGCAAGCGGGTCGCGCTCCTCACCTACGGCTCACCGCTGGAGCGTCTGTACGGGCGCTGGTTCCCGGCCCACTTCGGCCCGGCCGCCCTCGCCTCCCTGCACCGTGACGTCGCCTGCTGGCGCAATCTGTACCGGCTGAGTGACCCCATCGGCGGAAGCGTCCGGTTGACGGGGGAGTGCGGCCCCCAGGTGGACCGGGAGCCCCTCAAGGATCCGCTGGCCTACGGACGCACTCCGCAGCACCCGCTGCCCGCGCCGATCCTGGGTCACTCCGACTACCAGGCGGACCCCGCCTTCGCTGTCGAGAGGCAGGAGTTGCTGGCCCGGCTGACGCCGGACGTGCCGCTGCCGCGCGCGCGGCAGGACGACAGCGCGCCGGCTGCCCTTCGAACCCGGGACGACGGCCCGCCTCAGGGCAGTTCGGGGAGGTCCTCCGAGTAGAGGAGGGTGAGGTCGTCCGTGCTCGGCTCCGTGAGCTGGGCGACCCGCCCCGCATGGCGCTCGACCATCGCCTCGAACGTCTGCCGTGCGGTACGGCCGTTGCCGAAAGCGGGTCCCTTGGGGATCGCGGTGAAGTACTTCGTCAGCGCCTCGGGCGCCCCCGGGGCCAGCCGGTACTCGTGCTCCTCGGCCTGTTGCTCCACGATCCGCAGCAGCTCCTCGGGGTCGTAGTCGCTGAAGGTGATGGTCCGTGAGAAGCGGGACGCCACACCGGGGTTGACGGTGAGGAAACGGTCCATCTCGGCTGTGTAACCCGCCACGATGACCACCACCGCCTCCCGGTGGTCCTCCATCAGCTTCACCAGCGTGTCGATGGCCTCCCGCCCGAAGTCGCGGCCCGAGTCCTCCGGCGACAGCGCGTACGCCTCGTCGATGAACAGCACCCCGCCGCGCGCCTTGTCGAACGCCTCCTGCGTACGGATCGCGGTGGAACCGATGTGCTCGCCGACCAGGTCCACGCGGGACACCTCGACGAGATGCCCCTTCTCCAGGACGCCGAGCGAGGCGAGGATCTCGCCGTACAGCCGCGCGACGGTGGTCTTGCCGGTGCCGGGGGAGCCGGTGAAGACCAGGTGGCGCCGGGCGGAGGCCGCCTTGAGGCCCGCCAACCGGCGGCGGCGGCCCACCTCGATCATGTCGGTCAGGGCGCGCACCTCGCGCTTGACGCTCTCCAGGCCCACCAGCGTGTCGAGTTCACCGAGGACGTCGTGCGACGAACGCGTCGGCTGCTCGGGCTCCTGCGCCACGACGAGAGGCTCCTGCTCGGTGGTGCGCTGGCCCGGGATCGCGCCAAGGAGGCCCGTCGTCGCGCTCGACGTCTGTACGGCGCTCTCGTGCGCCGGGGACCGCAGCCCCGCGCTCTCGTCGCTCGTGCAGTCCTCCATGACAGGTCCGTCGCCCGCGCCTTGTGTCGCTTTGGCGTCGGCGAACTCGTAACCCCCGCGCGCACACCGCTCCGTACGGCACTTCTTCAGTGTCGCGCGGGCGCCGTCGATCACATGGAAGCCGTAGCCCCCGCTGTCCGTCACCCGGCAGTTGTGGAAGCTGCCCCGGCCACCCGCCGACACATAGAAGCCCGCCTCGGCGGGCGAGGTGACCGTGCAGCGCTCGATGGTGGGATCGGCGCCCTTGGTGACGATCACGCCGGTCTGGGTGCCGTCCACGGTGCAGCCGGACAGGGTGCCGCCGCTGCCGTGGTCACGGAACCAGGCGCCTGTCGCGGCGTCTCGGATGCGGCAGTCGTCGAGCTGAGCGGTCGCGCCGTCGCTGACCGACACGGCGGTGTTCCGCACCTGCGAGAGGTCGCTGTCGACGACGTCCGCGCGGGAACCGCGGTCCAGGACGAACAGTGCGTCCGGCACGTCGTGCACTCGGCACGAGTCGAGCACCGCGGTCGCGCCGTCGCTGATCCACACCGCGGGGTAGTCGCCGGTGCTGTCGAAGATCTCGCACTGGTTGGCGTCCACCCGCGTGCCCGGGTCCCAGACCGAAAGACCGTTGCGTCCGAACTGCCGCACGGTGGTGCGCGTCAGAGTGAGGACTGAGCGCGAGCGCAGATCGACCGCGTTCTCCGGGATGTCGTGGATGCGGCAGTCGGCGAGCGTGAGCACCGCGTCCGTGTCGAGGGTGATGCCGTCCCCGGTGGTGCGGTGCACATCGCAGTCGGTGAGATGGGCCGTGGCCCGTCCGGTGATCTGCACGCCGGAGCCCTTGACCTCGTACACCTCGCAGCCGACGGCCTCCAGCGACGAGCCCTCGCCGGTAGCCGACAGGCCCGCGCCGGAGGCGTGATGGACCCGGCAGCGCTCCAGGCGCGGACGGCCGCCCCCACGGACGACGATGCCCGACTGGCCCGCCGCGACGACCTCGCACTCCTCGAACACCCCACCGCCGCCGTCCAGTACGGCGATGCCGATACCGGCGGGATTGTCGACGGTGCAGCGGCGGACGGTCGGGCGGGCGCCGCCGCGCACTTCGATCCCGGCGGCGGAGCGCGTGACGATCCGTACGTCCAGCAGCTCCGGGGTGCCCTCCTCGACGAGCAGCGCGGGCGCGGCGGAGTCCTGGCCCTCCACATGAAGGTCCTGGACCACGGCGGAGGCGCGGACGGTCAGCGGCACTCCGTCGACCGGCGCGATGCGTACGGAGCCGGGGGACCCTTCGGGGCCGCGCAGCGTCACCGCGCGCTGGACCACCAGATTCTCCCGGTAGGTGCCCGGAGCGACAGTGAGGACGTCACCGTCGGCCGCCGCCTCCAGTGCGGCGGCCAGCGATGCGTACTCACCCGTACGGCGCCGCCACCGCGAGGTGCCGGTGTGCGTCACCTGGACCGTGCCCTGTGCCATGGCGCTGTTGTGCCCCCACCTCGTGATACGCGGGTCCTGCGAGGCCGAACCGAAACCCCGTCGGCATGACGGAAAGCCTCTCACGACGGTGCCGAAGACCTCGCCGGTCCACCGTAGCGTGCGTGGGCACGCCGAGTTGACCGTAGTGGGAAGGCGGTCAGCTGCCCGCGCCGGTCCTGCCCCAGTCGGGGCCCGCCTTGTCCCAGGCACGGTCCCAACGGACGTACCGGCGAAGGACCATGCGCCAGACGATCAGCCGCCTGCCGCCCTCGACGAGTCCCACAGCCATCACGACCACGCCGAACCCGGCCAGCACGGCATGGGTCGTCGCGGTGGCACCGTCCAGCGGGCGGGGGACTGTTCGGCCGTGCAAATCGGTCCAGATCGTGAAGTGGTCCCCGGGCACGGGGGACTTGAGGGCGGCCGTCACCGCGCCGTGTTGTGAGGTGCCGTCCGGTGCCGTCCAGTTGGCCATCACGCGGCTGTGGGCGTCCCGTCCCGAGGCTGTCTCGGGGTCGGGGTCGAGCGGACCGAGGGCCAGCTTCCTGACGACGGTGGCCGCCACCTCGTGGCGGGCCGCACGCTGGTCCCGTACGGACTGTTGGAGGGCGCTCTGCGCCGCGGCTCCGACGGCGACTCCCACGAGGGGTACGACAGCGACGATCAGCACAATGGCCGTCAGAGCCAGCCAGGCTTCGGCCAGATCGGTCCCTCGGCGCAGCGGGTTGTGCCGCCAACGCCAGAGTCCGCCGATTGATCGCACCGTTCCGCACCCCCTTCCGCTTCCGTGATAACTCACCGCAGGGGCGTCCGCGCGACGAGCTCGGGGAAGAGAGAGCGAAATCACCCCGCCCCGGGCCTTTCGTGAACTCCTCGCGAAGTGTCAACGACCGTGCCTGGGGACCGGGTTCCCATTATGCGTGGCCTATTCACGGAACTTGACCGGACGGTTCATTCGAGGATCGTGACGGCATCGCCGATCCGTACCCTGCCCGTCGACTCGGGCACGAGGTTCTGCCCGAAGACCAGCCGGTCCCCGAAGCGGCGGTGGCGCCCGAGTGTCCGCAGCGGTTCCCTGCCGCGCTCGGCGGTGCCCTGGTCGGTGGTGGTGACGACACACCGGCCGCACATCTTGGCGACCCGGAAGGTGACCTCGCCGATCGAGATCCGCGACCAGTCGTCCTCGGCCCAGGCCTCCGTGCCCGCCACGACCACGTTCGGCCGGAAGCGGTTCATGGGCAGCGGCCCCTCCTCGGCGTGATCGCCCTGGGCGATGAGGGAGTTGAGGGCGTCCAGCGAGGCGAGCGTGGTGAGCAGCAGTGGGTAGCGGTCGGCGAGGCTGACCGTCTCGCCCGGCCGGGAGTGCGGGGGGTCGTCGATCGGGCGGCGCGTGGCGGGGTCATCCATGTGGACGAGGCGCACGTCGGCGCCCAGGAACGCGCTGCACCAGGCGTGCGCGGCGTCGTCGGCCGGGACCGCGTCCACCTTGGTCCCGAAGATGCTCAGCGTCGTCGTGTCCAGCGGCTCGGGCACGGGAACGGTCACCGGCTCACGGTCGGACGCGGACAGACGGACGCCGCCGGGCAGAAGCTCGGCGGCGGCCAGTGCCAGACGTGGCTGCTGGCGCTGAGTGACGACCTTTCCCCCGTCGTCGATCAGTACCCAGCGTCGATCTCCGGTCAGCCCCCAGGGCTCCACCATGGCTTCCCGGACCGCCTGGCCGGTGAAGGCCTTGACCGGGTGGACATGGATCGAGTGCAGCTTCGTGTTCCCCATGACGCCATCGTGCCAGCAGGCACTGACAACCTCGCTCCAATAACTTCGGTGCCCGCTGCCTCAGTACCCGCGGTACTGCTGGCCGTTGTACGGATCCTGGTAGGGGGCCGGAGCCGGACGGGGAGCCGCGGGGCGCATGGCCTCGTAGCCCGTGCCGGGCGCCATCGGGCGCTGCTGCTGGGGCTGGCCACCGGGGTAGCCGCGCGGGACGCCGGTCTGCTGCGGAATGTAGGGCGCCGGGGCCTGCTGCAGCGGTGCGGGCTGCTGGGCCTGCGGGTAGCCGTACATCGGGGCTTGCTGGGAGGGGCCGGGCGGCAGGGCGGGGAGCGCCGACGGGAGCGCGGGCAGATAGCTGTTGCCCGAGTCGTAGGCGGCGGGAACCCGGATCGGGGCGATCTGAGGAGTGCCCCGCTCGGCGACGAGGGAGTCATAGATGGGGGTGTCCGGGAAGGACGGCGCGGAGTAGTAACCGCCGCCATAGGTGGAGCGGGGGGAGGTCATGGCACATAAGTTAAGCCCACGATGTGCTGGTTGGGGAGACCGATAAGAGGGTTGTTTTCCGTGTCGGCAGTGACGTGGGATCCCCAATGCGAGCGAACTCGGCAAAAAGGGCACCGAAGCACGTTCGGATCGTGTAAAGGCCTAGTTCCTGGCAGGTTACCGGCGGTTGACCACCAGTCTTCCGGTGCGGATCTTGGGAGTTCGTCACGCCGGGGATTAGGTTTGGCGGGAGCGCAGCCAACGGACCGACCGAGGCGCCCTTCGGCGCGGAGACACGTGATGGGGGCGTACATGCCAATGTCTAAGGGATCGAATGTTCCCGTGCCGACGACCGCGCTGCGCGTCGAATTGGGATGGCGTTCGGCGCCGGGTGTGCCCGACGCGGACGCCTCCGCGCTGTTGCTGGTCTCCGGGAGGGTCCGGTCGGACGGCGATTTCGTCTTCTACAACCAGCCCGTGCACTCCTCCGGCGCCGTGCGGCACGAGGGCAAGCGGAGCGAGGGCGGTCAGGTGACCGACACCCTGCTCGTCGACCTCGCGCGCGTGGAGCCCGCGATCGAGACCGTGGTACTGGCCGCCTCCACGGACGGCGGCCCCTTCGGGCAGGTGCCCGGACTGTACATTCGGGTGCTCGACGTACAGCGGGGGAGTGAGGTCGCCCGCTTCGACAGCGCAGACGCGAGCGTCGAGACCGCCTTCGTACTCGGTGAGTTCTACCGGCGTCAGGGTGCCTGGAAGTTCCGTGCGGTCGGGCAGGGGTACAGCAGCGGACTGGAAGGACTGGCCACGGACTACGGGATCACGGTGGACGAGCCGCAGTACGTGGCACCGCCCGTTGCTCCGCCGACGGCCGTGCGGCCGCCGGTCGCTCCGCCCGTTACGACGCGGCCCCCGGTCCCCCCGCCCGCCACCATGCGGCCGGCTGCCACGCCCGTCACCACGCCGCCCCCCGTCCCGCCCTCAGCCCCTCCGGCCCCGGTGCGCCTGACCAAGGTCACGCTCACCAAGGAGGCACCGTCGGTCTCGCTCAGCAAGCAGGGCGGTACGTCCGGCGCCATGCGTGTGAACCTCAACTGGGAGGTGCGCAAGCAGTTCTCGGGGTGGGGAAGCAAGCTGGGCCGGGCCGTCGCGATGCACGCGGATCTCGACCTCGACCTCTGCGCCCTGTACGAACTGTCCGACGGCCGCAAGGGAGTTGTCCAGGCTCTCGGTAACGCCTACGGAGCGCTGCACCAGCCGCCGTACATCCATCTCGACGGCGACGACCGCACCGGTGCGTCGGCGAGCGGCGAGAACCTGTCCATCAATCTCGACCACAAGCAGAGCTTCCGGCGCATCGTCATCTTCGTGACGATCTACGAAGGAGCGCGCTCCTTCGCCGACCTGGACGCCACGGTGACCCTCCAGCCGCTGAACGGCGCGCCGATCGACTTCTCCCTCGGCGAGTGCACAGTGCCCTCGACCGTCTGTGCCCTCGCCCTCATCACCAACAACGGCGGCGACCTGATCGTCCAGCGCGAGGCCCGGTTCCTGGTCCCCGAGCGCGGAGTGAGCCCCCAGCGCACCATCGACTACACCTACGGGTGGGGCATGAACTGGACCCCCGGCAGGAAGTGAGCGATCAGATTTCGTCCAGGGCGGCGTCCGGACGCGTGTAGGTGCGGCCCTTCCAGGCCGCGCCCCGCCCCCTGTAGTGCTGCACCGCGGAATCGACCGTCATGAGGAGGTACAAAAACGCGGTGACCGGCAGCAGCGGAGCCAGCCAGAGGGGCTGCCGGTAGTAGCGCAGCATCGGCAGATACGTCGCCGTCATCAGCAGCCACGCGAGCCCCCCGGCCGTCGCGGCCCCCGCACTCCCCGCGGCGAGGCCCACGAAGAGCGCGAGTGGCGGCACCAGGTAGACGACGGCGAGGCCGGCGACTGTTCCGGCGAGCAGCAGCGGATTGTGCCGCAACTGGGCGTACGCGCTGCGCGACACCATCCGCCACAGGTCGTGCAGCCGCGGATACGGGCGCACGCTGTCCACGCCCTCCGCGAGCCCCAGCCAGATGTGGCCCCCGCTCCCCTTGACCGCCCTCGCGAGCGCGACATCGTCGATGACGGCGTGCCGGATGGCGTCGGGAATCCGGGCCCGCTCGGCCGCGTCCGCACGCAGCAGGACACAGCCGCCCGCCGCGGCAGCCGTGCGCGAGCCCCGGACGCCGATCCGGCGGAAGGGATAGAGCTGAGCGAAGAAGTAGACGAAGGCGGGCACCACGAGCCGCTCCCACACGCTTTCCACCCGTAGCCGGGCCATCTGCGAGACCAGGTCGAAGCCGCCGGTGCGCGCCGCCGCCACCAACTCCCGCAGGCTGTCCGGCGCATGGGCGATGTCGGCGTCCGTCAGCAGCAGATACTCGGGATCACGCGCGCGTGCCAGGCCGATGCCGTGGCGAACGGCCCAGAGCTTGCCCGTCCAGCCCGCGGGCGGCTCCCCGGGAGAGCTGACGGTGAGCGGCAGCCCGCCGTGCCCCCGTGCCAGCTCACGGGCCAGCTCCCCGGTGCCGTCGCAACTGCCGTCGTCGACGAGGAAGACCTCGGCCCGCCCCGGATAGTCCTGAGCGAGGAGTGACGGCAGACTCTCGGGCAGTACGGCGGCCTCGTCGCGCGCCGGTACGACGACACAGACGGACGGCCAGTCGTCCGGCTCCCCGCGCGGCGGCAGTCTCACATCCGTACGCCAGAAGAAGCCCTGGCCGAGCAGCAGCCAGAGCCAGGCGGCCAGTGATCCAACAGCGGTCCACGCAACGGCGTTCACCCGCCGAAGTCTGCCCCACCCCGGCGGCCCGTCGAGGCGGATCGTCTATGGTGACCGGGTGAAGATCGCGCTCATGGACTCCGGTATGGGACTGCTCGCCGCCGCCGCCGCGGTACGCCTTCTGCGACCCGACGCCGATCTCATCCTCTCCTCGGACCCCGGCAGCATGCCGTGGGGACCGCGCACGCCGGAGGACGTGACCGTGCGAGCTCTCGCCGTCGCCGAGGCCGCCGCGATGCACCGCCCCGACGCGCTGATCGTCGCCTGCAACACCGCCTCGGTACGCGCCCTGCCCGCGCTGCGCGCCCGACTGGAGCCCGGCGTGCCCGTCATCGGCACCGTACCGGCGATCAAACCGGCCGCGGCCGGCGGCGGACCCGTCGCGATCTGGGCCACGCCCGCCACCACCGGCAGCCCCTACCAGCGAGGTCTCATCCGTGAGTTCGCGGACGGAGTGCACGTCACCGAGGTGGCCTGCCCCGGCCTCGCCGAAGCCGTGGAGCACGCGGACCAGGAGGCCATCGACGCAGCGATCATCGCGGCTGCGGCGGGTACCCCCGACGATGTAAGGGTCGTCGTCCTGGGTTGCACCCATTACGAGCTGGTCGCGGAGCGCATCCGCGCCTCCGTACAGCAGCCCGGGCTGCCGCCGCTGGTCCTGCACGGTTCCGCCGGAGCGGTCGCCGCCCAGGCGCTGCGCCGGATCGGTGAGGCCCCGGACCCGGAGGCCCCCGCCGACGGCTCTCTCACGGTGCTCCTGAGCGGCCGGGAGGGTGCGCTTCCCGCTCCCGCACTGGCCTACGAAGAAGGCCGACTCCTGTCCGCGGTCACCCCGGCGCGCTGACCGGCGGTCACCGGTAGGCACCCTCGGCCATGGTGTGGACGCTCTGCCCAGGAAGAACGTCCACCCGGAGCAGTAACGCTCCGCAACCCGGTGCCCGCACGGCGGAACCTGAGTAGTCTCATTGCCATGAGGGACCACCCCCACCGCGAGAAGACCTCGCATCCCGCGATCTGGACGGGGCGCGCGACCAACCGCGTCCAGTGGCTGCCCGCGCTCGGCGGGGCCGCCTGCATCGCGCTCGGCATCGAACTGGCCGTCGACTCCACCTGGACGGCCGGCAGCGCCCCACTCGTCATGTCCGTCGTCGGATGCATCGCGGCAGGGCTGCTCATCCTGTTCGGCACGCTCGCGTTCGTGCATGTCGCGGTGAAGGTCGACAAGGACTCCCTCGAAGTGCGCTGCGGCCACATAGGGCTGCCGCGTCGCCGTATCCCGCTCTCGAACGTCGTCGGGGCCGACTTCGCGCCCTCGGTCACACCCCGTCAGTGGGGCGGCTGGGGTTACCGCTGGCGTCCCGAGATGGGAACCGCCGTCATCGTGCGGCGTGGCGAGGGCGTGGTGCTCCTCCTGGGGGACGGCCATACATTCACGATCACAGTGGACAACGCGGAGGCGGCCGTACGGATCATCCGCGACCATCTGCGTACGACCACGCCGGGCACGGCGCTCTGATCCCTCGGCCGTCGGCCGTTACGGCTCCGGACGGTCGCTCCGGGGACGTTCTCCCGGGGGCCGTGGTGTTTTCTTCGTCGGACAGTGGTCGTGATGGGGCGAGCCCCGCCAGCAGGCCCGCCCCGGCCGTCACCGTGGTGAAGCTCAGGGCGTTGCCGACCGACGCGACGACGGCCAGCATGGTCAGGGTCGCGTCCGCAGTGAGGGCGATCGGTGTGGGACGCCGCGTGCGCCACAGTGCGTAAAGAACCCAGCAGAACACCATCACGAGCAGCAGTACGCCGATCACGCCCTGCTCTGCCGCCTGCTGCAGTGGCGCGGAGTGCGGCTTGTGGTCGGGCAGGAGCGACCGGGTGACCGTAGGGCTGAGTTCCCCGTAGCGCCCCGGCCGGCGCCCAGGGCCGGATACTCGCGGGCGAGGTGCAGCGCGTCGCGCCAGCAGGACCCGATGCCGAGTGAGGGGGCCTTCCAATGCCGCGGTGAGGCCGTCGGGCAAAGGGTCTTCGGCGATGGCCAAGGACATTCCCGTCGCCAGAGCCGCGGTGAGCGCGAGGCTCGCCAGTCCCAGCGCGCGGCGGCGCATACGGGCGGCGGCGAGGGAGCACAGCAGCACCTCCGTGCACAGGACGAAGCCGGTGGTCGAGCCCAGTGCTGCCGCGGTCACGGTGATTCCGGCTGCCAGCAGCCCCAGCGCGAGGCGCAGCACCGGTGGATGTGCCGCCCAGGCCGCGCAGCACGCGGCTCCGGCGGAAGGGGCCAGCAGTGCGGCCGTGGCGCCGGCGTGCCCAAGCGGCGAGGTGACTCCCGCGCCGGGAGCGGTGTGCGGGGCGGCGACGGCGAGGCCGAGTCCGGCGAGCGCGCCCCTGCAGGGTGCGGCGACGGGCAGGAGCGCTCCGAGGATTCGTCCCGAGGCATAGCCGGCTGTCACGGCGAGCGCCGCCAGGAGCACGCCCTCGGGCCGGCCGTGGTGCGCGCCCGCCGTGATCAAGGACCAGATCGCGCACGCCCCGAGCGCGATCATGCCCGCGACGTCGGACGCGCTGCGTCTGTCGCCCGCGGCCGCGGAATCGGCCGCAGACGTCATCCCCGTGGGTCCCACCCCGCCGCTCCCCGGCCGTGCCGCTCCCCGGCCGTGGTGCCCCCCGGCCGTGGTGGCTGTCCGTCCGCACGTCAGAGGTTCGGGCACACCGTAACGGGTGATGCGCCGGCTTGTGGACGAGTTGCGCAGGAACGCTGCAGTAGATGTGGAGGGTGCGGTCGGGCAGAGGCCTTCCCACCGGACCGGTTCCTGTTCGGGGCCGGGTGGACCACGCTGTCGGCGCCCAGGTCATGCGCCGTACACTCCCGGAGTGACCGCCACCGCGACATCCGTAGACGAGCCGGAACAGCTCGAACCCCAGGCCGCGCCCGCATCGCGCGGGGCCGGACTGGCCCTCCGTCTCGTTCCGGCCGTCTCCGCGGCGCTCTCCGGCGTGCTGCTGTACGTCAGCTTCCCGCCACGCACGCTCTGGTGGCTGGCCCTTCCGGCCTTCGCGGTCTTCGGCTGGACCCTGCGCGGTCGCACCTGGAAGGCGGGTCTCGGGCTCGGCTACCTGTTCGGCCTCGGGTTCTTTCTGCCGCTGCTCGTGTGGACCGGTGTCGAGGTCGGCCCCGGGCCGTGGATCGCACTCGTCATCGCGGAGTCGGTGTTCGTCGCGCTCGTGGGCGCGGGCATCACGGCCGTCTCCCGGCTGCCGGGATGGCCCCTGTGGGCGGCGACCCTGTGGATTGCGGGCGAGGCCGCACGCGCACGCGTGCCGTTCGGTGGGTTCCCCTGGGGAAAGATCGCCTTCGGGCAGGCGGACGGGGTTTTCCTTCCGCTCGCCGCGGTGGGCGGAACGCCGGTACTGGGCTTCGCGGTCGTGCTCTGCGGCTTCGGGCTGTACGAGGCCGTACGCCTGCTTCTCGAAGGCCGCCGCACCCGGGTCGTACGCCGCGGGGCCGCCGCGGTGGCACTGCTCAGCGTCGTCGTCCCCGTGCTGGGGGCGCTCGCCGCACGGTCGCTGGTGAGTGACAAGGCCGAGGACGGCACGGCGACCGTCGCGGTCATCCAGGGCAATGTTCCGCGCGCGGGGCTGGAGTTCAACGCCCAGCGGCGTGCCGTTCTCGACTACCACGCGCGGGAGACCGAGCGGCTGGCAGCCGAGGTCAAGGCGGGCAAGGTCGCCCAGCCCGACTTCGTGCTGTGGCCGGAGAACTCCTCCGACATCGACCCGTTCACCAACCCCGACGCCCGCGCCGTGATCGACGGCGCGGCCAAGGCGATCGGCGCCCCCATCTCGGTCGGCGGAGTCGTCGAGCGGGACGGCAAGCTCTATAACGAGCAGATCCTGTGGGACCCGGACAAGGGCCCGGTCGACACGTACGACAAGCGGCAGATCCAGCCGTTCGGTGAGTACCTGCCCATGCGTTCGCTCATCGGGGCCATCAACAGCAACTGGACGTCCATGGTGAGCCAGGACTTCAGCCGCGGTACCAAGGCGGGCGTGTTCACCATGGACGGCACCAAGGTCGGCCTCGCCACCTGCTACGAGGCGGCCTTCGACTGGGACGTGCGTGACACCGTCCTCGACGGAGCGCAGATGATCTCGGTGCCCAGCAACAACGCCACCTTCGACCGCAGCGAGATGACCTACCAGCAGCTCGCCATGTCGCGCGTCCGCGCCGTGGAGCACAGCCGCACCGTCACGGTGCCGGTGACCAGCGGCGTCAGCGCGATCATCATGCCGGACGGGAAGATCACCCAGAAGACCGGGATGTTCGTGGCGGACTCGCTCGTCCAGAAGGTGCCGCTGCGATCCTCCGAGACCCCGGCCACGCGCCTGGGGATCCTTCCCGAGATGGTCCTGGTGCTGGTTGCGGCGGGCGGGCTCGGCTGGGCGGTGGCGAGGACGGTGCGCGGACGGCGCGGTAGCGGCGTTCAGGCCGCAGTCTCCGGACCGTAACGGAGCTGTGGAACGGGGCCGTTAGGGTCGATGCATGGCTACTCCCGACTTCATCCGTACGATCCGGGCCACCGCCGGCCACCAGTTGCTCTGGCTGCCCGGAGTCACCGCCATCGTCTTCGACGACGAGGGCAGAGTGCTGCTGGGGCGCCGCTCCGACACGGGCAAGTGGTCGGTGATCGGTGGCATCCCGGACCCGGGGGAGCAGCCCGCCGCCGGAGCGGTCCGGGAGGTTTTCGAGGAGACGGCGGTGCGGTGCGTCGTCGAGCGCGTCGTGCTCGTCCAGGCCCTTGCACCGGTCACCTACGAGAACGGCGATACCTGTCAGTACATGGACATCACGTTCCGGTGTCGTGCTGTCGGTGGTGAGGCGCGTGTCAACGACGACGAGTCGTTGGACGTCGGCTGGTTCGACGTGGACGCCTTGCCGGAACTGAACGAGTTCTGCCTGCTGCGGATCAAGCAGGCACTCTCCGACGCACCCACATGGTTCGACCCTACGACCTGAGCGCGAAGTGTGTGAGCTGACCACATGGGTTGAGTCCGGGGCGCTGCTTAGGGTCGAGATATGACCGAGCCCAGTGCCCTCCCGGGAACCCAGACCCCCGCACTCGACCTCGGCGGCCGCACCGCCCTTGTCACGGGCGCCGCGGGTGGAATCGGCAGTGCCTGTGTGCTGCGGCTCGCCGCGGCCGGGGCCAGGGTGAGAGCGATCGACCGCGACTCGGCGGGGCTGAGCGCGCTCACCGAACTGGCCCAAGGACTCGCGGGCACCGTCGAGCCGCACGTCCTCGACCTCACCGACCTCGACGCGGCGGAGCGGTCCGCCGCGGGCGCCGACATCCTCGTGAACAACGCCGGGCTGCAACTGGTCCGCCCCATCGAGGAGTTCCCGCCCGACGTCTTCCACACCGTGTTGACCGTGATGCTGGAGGCACCGTTCCGGCTCATCCGCGGAGCGCTGCCCCACATGTACGGGCAGGGCTGGGGCCGTATCGTCAATGTGTCGTCGGTCCATGGACTGCGAGCCTCGGCGTTCAAGTCGGCGTACGTGGCCGCAAAACATGGTCTTGAGGGGCTCTCGAAAACCGCCGCCCTTGAAGGCGCGCCCCATGGAGTCACCTCGAACTGTGTGAACCCCGCCTATGTGCGTACCCCCCTGGTCGAGAAGCAGCTCGCCGATCAGGCACAAGCACACGGGATTCCCGAGGAGCGGGTGCTCGCCGAGGTGCTGCTCCAGGACAGTGCCGTCAAACGGCTCATGGAACCGGAGGAGGTCGCCGAGGCCGTCGCGTATCTGTGCGGCCCGTATGCGTCCTTCATCACCGGCACGTCGTTGGCACTGGACGGCGGCTGGACCGCGCATTGAGCGGGAGCGGCGGGTGGCTACGGTGAGTTATCCACAGGCTGGCGGCGGCGATCTTCCGATGGGTGATCCTGGGAGCATGTCTCGCGATCACACGCAGTCCGCCGAGGCCGCCGCTGACGGCACTGAGCCCGCTGTCGTCAGTGCCGAGCCCGCTGTCGTCAGTGCTGAGCCTGCCGTTGGCAGTGCCGAGTCTGCCGTCGGCAGTTCCGAGGCGCCGTTCCTGGAGCTGCTGGCCAGAGGCGCGTCTGCCGATGCCTACGAGCAGCCGGTGCTGCTCGCCCGCGCCGAGGGCCGGCCCACCGAGCACGTCACCGCCCTCGAACAGGCGAAACTGCTCGCGCTGCGTGTGCGCTCGGAGATGGAGGGACGTCGCCGCCGCGAGGCGGAGCTCTCCGCGCTCTTCGAGACCGCCCACGACCTGGCGGGACTGCGCGACCTCGACGCCGTGCTGCGGGCCATCGTGCAGCGGGCCCGGTCACTGCTGGGCACGGACGTCGCGTATCTCAGCCTGAACGACGCGGGCAGGGGTGACACCTATATGCGGGTCACCGAGGGCTCGGTCGCCGCTCGCTTCCAGCAACTGCGGCTCGGTATGGGCGAAGGGCTCGGCGGGCTCGTCGCGCAGACCGCCCGCCCGTATGTCACCGACGACTACTTCAAGGACGAGCGTTTCCAGCACACCCTGACCATCGACGTCGGCGTTCGGGACGAAGGTCTGGTCGCGATTCTCGGTGTGCCGCTCATGATCGGGCCCCAAGTCATCGGCGTGCTGTTCGCCGCGGACCGCCGCGCACGGGTCTTCGAGCGGGAACAGATCGCCCTCCTCGGCTCCTTCGCCGCTCTCGCCGCGGCAGCCATCGACACGGCGAACTGGCTCGCGGAGACCCGCTCGGCCCTCGACCGCCTGGGCCGCGCCAACGAGATCATCCGCGACCGCAGCGGGGTCATCGAGCGCGCGTCCGAAGTCCACGACCGGCTCGCGGAACTCGTCCTGCGCGGCGGCGGAGTCCACGACGTGGCCGCCGCGGTGTCCGAAGTCCTTGACGGCACGGTCGAGTTCGCGGAGGTGGGAGCAGCACCCGCCGCCGCACTGGAAACATCCAGGGCAGATGGACACGCCGTGCGACGCGGCCACGACTGGGTCGCCGCAGTAGCGGCCGGAGGTGAACTGCTCGGCGCGCTGGTGCTGCACGGCCATCCGGGCCTCGACCCCGTCGACCAGCGCACGCTGGAACGCGCAGCGATGGTCACCTCACTCCTCCTGCTCGCCAGACGCTCGGCTTCCGAGGCCGAACAGCGCGTCCGGGGAGAGCTGTTGGACGACCTCCTCGACGCCCGCGACCGCGACCCGCGACTACTGCGCGAGCGTGCCGCCCGACTGCACGCCGACCTCGACGGCGCCCACGTGGTGCTGGCCGCCCGGCTTGAGGCACCGGCGGCCGATGCCGACCAGGAGGCCGCCGCTCGCAGACGTCTTTGGTCGGCCGCCTCCCATCTCGCCACCACCCGGCGGGGACTGGCCGCCGCCCGCGACGGCGGCACCGTCCTGCTGCTGCCCCTCCGCCCCGGCGACACCGCGACAGACCTGGCCCGTCGCACGGCCAAGCACCTCGGCAGCGCCGTGCACGAGGAGGTCACCGTCGGCTCCTCCGCTCCCGTCGACCGACTCGTCCAGCAGCTTGCCACCCGCCCGGGCGCCGTGGCCGCGGCGTACGCGGAGGGGCAGCGCTGCCTGGAAGCCCTGCGCCTGCTCGGCCGCGCCGGGGACGGCGCCGCGGCCGAGGACTTCGGGTTCCTGGGCCTGCTGCTCGCCGGGGACCGGGACATCTCCGGCTTCGTCGACCGCACCGTCGGCCAGGTGGTGGCGTACGACGAACGACGCGGCACCGACCTGCTGCGCACCCTCGACGCGTACTTCGCGTGCGGCATGAGTCCGGCACGCACCAAGGACGACCTGCATGTGCATGTGAACACGGTCGCGCAGCGGCTGGAGCGTGTGGGCCGACTGCTCGGGGACGACTGGCAGAGCCCGGCCCGCGCGCTGGAGATCCAACTCGCCCTGCGGCTGCACCGGTTGGCGTCGGCCGGGCCACACTGACCCGCATGAGGGCGCCCCGCGACAGAGGCCGAAGGGAACGCCCGCAGACGGTCGCGGCCGCGCCCCGTTGTAGCATGAACCGGAAATTTACCCCCTCTCTGGGAGACAAACGATCGAGATGGCGTCGAGCCCCGGGACTGACCGGCCCCCACTTCGCCGACCTGCCGTCGAGCCAACGCAGAGCGCTGGAAACGTGCTTCGCGCTGGTGGACACCGATGAGCCGAACCCGTACGCCGTGTGCGCCGGGACCCTGAATGTGCTTGCCGCCGCCGGTGAAGCCGGGAGGCCGCCGCGGCGGCTCGCGCGGCCAGAGCCTCGGCGGCGGGCAGTGCTGTGGGTGCGGTGGCGGGGAGCAGACCCAGGTCCCCGAGCAGCTGCTCCCGCGCGGTCCCGGACAGCGATGTCCGCAGGCGCGCCACGATACGGCTGACCCGGGCGCCCTCGCTGGCGACCCAGTCCACCACCTCGTCCGGGTCGCCGGGCTGGACGAGAGTGCCGTCGCGCCGCAGTTCCCTGCCCTGGTCGTCCTTGCGGGGGACACCGGCATGATGCAGCACCACCACTTCCCACTGGTCGTTGAAGACGGGCGAACCGGAGTTCCCGGGCTCGGTGTCCGTCTCGTAGTGCAGGAAGTCCTCAAGCTGGAAGAGCAGTTCGTTGCGGCGGATGGCGATCTCCTTGAGTCGGCCGCTCGGGTGCCCCACGATGTTGACGGACTCGCCGTTCACCAGCTTTCCCTGCGCGCCGATGAGCCGGTTCCAGCCGAACTGCGCCCCCGGCGGCCGCCCGTCGGCCCCCGCCTCGACACGTACGAGGGAGAAGTCCAGCTCCTCTTCGGTGAGCGGGACGAAGTCCCCGACCAGCCGGTACACGGCAGGCTGCGCCGCGGAGTTGTCGATTCCGGTCTCGGCGGGTAACTCCACGACGACGTGTGCGGCCGCGTCCGCGTCCGGCACACATGGTGATTGGTCAGCAGCAGATCCGGGGAGACGAGGAATCCCGTTCCCAGCGGCGGCACGCGGCCGTTGTCGAACACCGAGATACGGCCCACGGTCGCGGCGGCACGTGAACCGCGCGAGAGGAAGTTGACCGCCTGGAGGTCCTTGGAGGCGCCGATGATGCGCTCCAGGAGCCGCCGCCCCGGCAGTTCCTGGGAGACGAGCGACATCACTGTCTCCATGGGCAGTGCGCCCCCGCTGATCAGATGCTCCGCGCGGGCCTGGAGCTGGGATTCGCTGTCCGGCAAGGACGCGTCCTGCCCGGCCAGTTCCTCGGCCGCCTCGCGTTCCGGGAGCGCCGCGCCGAATCGCTCGGCCGCCGCTTCGTCATGACGCTGCCGGGAGTCCCGTACGCGTTCGTACATGTCCGCGGTGAAGTCGTGGTCGTCCATGCGCACCATCCCGAAGGCGAGGCCGAGGCAGAAAGCGGGCTGCCTTCTGCTTAGCCGGGTCTTCCGCGGTGCCGCATCGGGGAACTCCCTACATACCTGGATCCTGGCCATCGAAATCGCAACGGGACGTCGGCCAGGGCTATTTGACGACCGTCGACCAGTCCGGTGACTGCGCCGGGTCGAGGCTGCGCAGGTGCTCCAGGACCTCGGGTTTCTGGACGTCCATCCAGTCGGCCAGTTCGCGGAAGGAGACGCAGCGGACCTCCTTGCGCACGCACACGTTCTTGATGACGTCGTCGATGGCCTTCATGTAGATGCCGCCGTTCCAGTCCTCGAAGTGGTTGCCGATGAACAGGGGCGCCCGGCTGCCGTAGTACACGCGGTCGAAGCCGGCGAGGTAGGAGTCGACGGTCTCCTGCCGCCACAACTCGTACTTGGCCGGGTCGCCTTCGGTCTCGCCGTCGGACTGGTTGTAGAGGAAGTTGAAGTCCATGGACAGGCCCTGGTACTCGCCCCCCTCGTAGGGAAGCATCTGGAGCGGGAAGTCCCAGAGGCCGTCCTTCTTGGTGGGCCATATCTGGAAGTCGCCCGGCGAGCTGGCGTCGTAACGCCAGCCGAAGCTCTTGATCGCCTCGAGCAGGTTCTTCTGGCCCTCCAGGCACGGCGCCCGGCCGCCGATGATCTCCTGCTTCGCGTCGAAGGGAAGCGGTGGCAGGTCGGTGTAGCCGGTGTTGGTCTTCCAGTTCTCCACGAAGGAGTAGAACTGGCTGATCTCGCTCTTCCACTCCGCGACGCTCCAGTCGCCGCCGCCCTTGGCGTCGCAGAAGTGGCCGTTGAAGTGGGAACCGATCTCGTTCCCCTCCTCCCAGGCCAATGAGAGCTGCTCCAGCGTGGTGCGGATGTGCTCGTCGGTGGGGTAACTGATCGCCGCTGCCCCGGGATCGTGCATCGGCGGATCGTAGAGCGTCTTCTTGTCCTTCGGCAGCAGGTAGATGCCGGTCAGGAAGAACGTCATATGGGCGTTGTATTCCTTCGCCAACTCCCGGTAGTGCGAGAAGAGTTCGTCGTCGCCCTGCAGGGCGCCGTCCCAGGAGAAGACGACGAACTGCGGCGGCTTCTCTCCCGGCTTGAGCGGCTCGGCCTTGAGCTCCTCGGTCTGCGGTCCGGTGTACGACGTGGAGCCGTCCCCGATCACCTTCGTCTTGCCGTCCCAGGAGGGTTCCGTGTCCTTCTTCGTCGAGTTCTCCCCGTCTGCGGCGGCTTTGCCGTCCGCCGATCCGGTGAGCACCGGATCGTCTCCGTTCCCCAGCACCAGCAGGGGTACGGCGATGCACACGAGGGCGAGAGCGATGGCGGCGATCAGGATCCTTGGGCGGGCGGTGAGCCGGCCGAGGATGTGAGCACTGTTCCGTCTGCGGCGACGGCCGTGGGCTTTGGAGGTCATCGGTGGCACATTCTGCGAGAAGGGATGCGGAATGGGGCTCTGTCGCCGTCGCGGCTCGCGTCAGCTGAGCGGGCTCATGGCGCTCGACCAGATGCTGTAGGGAACGTCGGTGGCGGGAGAGCCCGCCACGCCCTTCAACGGCAGCGGTTCGAGGCTCTTGGTCAGATCCATGCGGTAGACGACGATCGCCGTCGACACCGACGTCTGCGTGCCGACGTACCAGGCGGCCGTGTCCTTCTCGGTGGTGCCGCCCTTGCCGGCGACCTGGGCCGACTCCCCAGCCGCGTCGGGGTGTTGGGTGACGAACGACTCCGTGAGCGCCTCGGTGACCTGGTCGGCGACCTTGGAGCTGATCGCGCGGTCCGATGCGGGCTTGTCCAGGAGGACATCGGTTCCGTTGCGGGTGATGCGGTGTACCGAGTACGGCTCGGTGTGGATGCCCTCGGCCGCGAACGTGGCGTAGGAGTCGGCCATTCGGATCGCGCTGGGCGTCGAGCTGCCCAGCGTCAGCGCGGGTACCTGCGAGCCCATACTGGACGGCAGCATGCCGGCCGCCTCGGCCGTGAGACGGACCTTGTCCAGGCCGGTGTCCATGCCGAGCTGCATGAACGGGGCGTTGACGGAATGGGCGAGCGCCTTGTGCAGGGAGATCTGCCCCCAGGACGTGTCGTTGTCGTTGTGGGCGGTGACCTTCTTGCCGCTACGGTCCCAGTAGGGACCCTCGGGTGTGCTGACCGGCACGTCGCTGTCTCCGTTGTAGAGGGAGTCCGGACTGACAGGTGTCGCCGGCGCGCCCCGTTCCGTGGTGACGCCGTTTTCCAGGCCGGCGGCGTATACGAACGGCAGGAACGCAGAACCGGCCGGGACCGTCGTCGCGTTGGACTCGTTGAACCCCTGCGTGCGGTGGTCGGGGCCGCCGTAGACGGCGAGGATCCGACCGTCGTCGGCGACCGAGGCGGCGCCGTAGTGCGCGGTCTTCGCCGTCGAGGCGTCGCGTTCCTCGGCATCTTGGCGGGCGCTGGTGACGGCCTTGGTGAGCGCGTCCTCCCGCTTGCGGTCGAAGGTCGTGTAGATCTGGTAGCCGCCCAGGTCGAACTGCTTGTCCGAGATGCCCGCGGCCTTCTTGGCGTACTGGGTCGCCAACTCGACCAGGTAGTCGCTCTGGTGGCCGGTGTCGTAGACCTGGGACTGCTTCAGCGGCTCGGGGAACTCCTTGTACTTCGCGCGCTCGGTCGGCGACAACTTGCCGATCTCCACCATGCGGTCGAGGATCCAGGACCACCGCTCGACGGCTCGGTCGTGGTTGTCCGCACTCAGGGTGGGGTCGTAGAGGCCCGCTCCCTTCAGCAGGGACGCGAGGAACGCGGCCTCGCTGACGTTGAGTTCGCTGACCTCCTTGCCGTAGTACGCCTGTGAGGCTCGTTGGATGCCGTAGGTGCCCCGGCCGAACCAGCTGGTGTTGAGGTAGCCCTCCAGGATCTCGTCCTTGCTCATCTGCTGGTCGAGCTTGATGGCCATCATCGCTTCGGTGAGTTTGCGGCTGACCGAGCGGTCCTGCGACAGGTAGACGTTCTTGACGTACTGCTGGGTGATGGTGGAACCGCCCTGCGTGTCGCCCTCACCCACGGTGCGCCACAACGCGCGGGAGACGCCGCTCAGGGAGATTCCGGGGTCGGAGTAGAAGCTCGCGTTCTCGGCGGCCAGCACGGCCCAGCGCACGTCCTCGGGGATGTCCTTGAGGGGCATCTCCTGCCGCTGCACCCAGCCGGTACGGGCCATGGGCGTCCCGTCCGACCAGAAGAAGACGTTGTCCTGCTGGGTGGCGTAGGTGTTGAGGTCCTCCGGGATGTCCGTGGTGACGTAGAGGACGGTCAGCAGGGAACCGGTCACGGCGATCAGTGTCAGACAGGCCCCCAGCCACTGACGCCAGGACGGTGTCCATCGCCGCCAGCCGGTGCGGCCCGGTCGCGGGTAACGGGGACGAAGGCGGCGTGCCGTGGGTGCGAGGCCCTGGAGGACCGGCGCGAGGCGTGCGGTGACACCGGCCGCGACACGGCGAGCGACGGTGGGCGGCGCGGGCTTGCGCCGGGGGCCGAGGCGAGCGGCTGTGGGTATGCGGAGGACCCGAAGCATGATGGTGGAGTCCGGGTCGGCCGGTGGCGGAACGGATGCGCCCGCCGTGTCATGTGCACCGGGTTCACTGCCGGGCTCGGGAAGGGAGGGTCCGGCCTGCGGATACGAGGAGTCCGCCTTGGTATCCGGCGAGTCGGCTGCCGGGTGGGAGGCGTCCGTCCCCTCGACGCCGGTGCGGTTGTTGCGGCGACGGAACCTGGCTTGTCTCGCGGCGGTCAGGCGGCGGCCCAGGCTGCCTTCCTCCGGCCTAGCCATGGACGTCTGCCGGGTATGTGTCCCCTCCGGGGAGCCCCCGATGTATTCGCTGCCATGGCCTGGACATGCCTACGTCTCCTCCGCGCTCGTGCTTGCTCGCGCGGGTAGATGCAGCTGCCGCAAATGCGGCTGCGAGCCCCCTCCCCGACCTTTCGGCACATCGCGGCCCCCACAAATTAGCAGTGGTCACTGTGAACTCTTCGGTCGGATGCGGTTCAGAATGTGACCAGAGGTGATCCATTTGTATCGGAGTTGGAGTTTTCGCGAAATGTAAGGCCGGGCGGCTCGCCCGGACGTCGTCGCGCCGGAAGGGCGAGCAGGCTTGAAGATCGGCTGGAATTGATCGCTCCCGCAAGCCCGCGTCCATCGAGCGACAGGGCGACGATCTCTCCCCGGCACCCTCCTGAAAGGGCCCGGCGACTCCCCGGAGAAGCGCTCAGTTGTTCCAGCTCTCGTCGTACGGATCGCGCGGGGCCGCGACGGGCTTGGCCTCGCCGACGTCGATGAAGGGGATGACGCCGTTGTTGACGGGGTCCTTGGTCTGCTTGCTGGTGTAGGTGCCGGTGACCTCGAGCCAGGAGTCGGGTTGCAGGACGGGAGGAATCCGTCCGGTCAGGCCGATCTTGACCGGCTGGGCGTCGGCGGCACAGCAGTTGAGAGCCATGCGGACGAGGTAGGGAGTGCCGTCGTGGCCCAGCGCGATGAAGCCGGTGACCTTGATCCGCCGGTCGCCGAGACTCTGCCCGTGGTCGTAGGCCGCGCGGCCGGCGTAGTCGACCAGGCTGAGCGGAAGCGGGTCGTCGGCGGGCAGGTCGGCGTAGCCGAAGGGGGGTTGCAGGGCCGTGCCGGTGCGCATCGCGCTGTAGGAGCCCAGCGCGGGCGGGGCGACCAGGATGAGGGCGAGCAGGGGGAGGACCAGGAGCCAGGCGATACGGGGCTCGCGGTGGGCGTGGGCGTGGTCGTGCCCTTCGTCGTCCCGGCCGTCGTCGGGCGGACTCGCGTGGCGCGTGCGCCCCTGCCGCAGCTCGTACCACACGGTGGCGAGGGCCGTGACGATCAGGACGACGCCGGCTGCCAAGAGCAGCGGGCGCAACCCGGCCTTGACGTACCGCAGATAGAGATCGCTGGAGCCGGCCTTCAGCACTGCCGCACCGAGGAGGAACAGGACGGCCGCCTGCGCCTGCCGGTTCACAGCAGCACCGCCCCGACGAGTACCGACATGAGGATCGCCAGGGTGAAGGTGGCGGGTGCGAACCGCAGGGCGAACCCGCGGCCGAACGTGCCGACCTGCATGGCGAACAGCTTCAGGTCGATCATCGGCCCGACGACGAGGAACGCCAGCCGGGCGGTGAGGGAGAACTGGGTCAGCGACGCGACCACGAACGCGTCGGCCTCGGAGCAGATCGACAGGAGTACCGCGAGGACCGCCAGGGCGAGGACGGACACCAGGAAGTTGCCCGCCGCGGCCTGCAGCCAGCTCGCCGGTACGACGGCCTTGAGTGTGGCCGCGGCCATCGCGCCGACGACCAGGAAGCCGCCCGCGTGCATCACGTCGTGCCGTACGGACCCCCAGAACGCGGCGCCCCTGCCGAGGCCTTCGTGTGCCGGGCGGTCCGGCGGGCGCAGCCAGTCCGCGCGCCCCAGCCGCTGCCAGAGCCAGCCCATCGAGCACGCCACGAGCAGGCTCGCCACGAACCGGGCGAGGACCATCTCCGGATTGCGCGGGAACGCGACCGCCGTGGCGGTCAGCACGATCGGATTGATCGCCGGCGCGGACAGCAGGAAGGCCAGCGCCGCCGCGGGCGTCACACCCCGGCGCACCAGCGCTCCGGCCACCGGAACGGAGGCGCACTCGCAGCCGGGCAGGACCGCCCCGGCCATCCCGGCGACCGGCACCGCGAGAGCGGGCCTGCTCGGCAGGGCGCGGGCGAAGAACGAGGGCGGGACGAACACCGCGATGACCGCCGACAGGAGTACCCCGAGGACGAGGAAGGGGAGAGCCTGGATGATCACCGCGACGAACACGGTCATCCAGCTCTGCATGACCGGCGCGGACAGCGCCTTCCGGATCGGTCCCTGCAAGGTGACCAGCAGGAGCAGGACCATGGTCAGGACGAGAGGGGAGCTGAAGTGCCAGCCCCGCCGGCCCTGCGGGTCGCCCGCGGTGCGGTGCTCGACCGGCGGCGGGGCCGCCTTGGTGATGGTCACGGTGAGGTACCTCCGGTAAGGAAGGGCTCGGTGGCTTGGTGCCCCTCCACCCTCAGTACGCCGGTTCGGGCACAGCGTCTCATCGCGGCGAGCAACGTCCGCGGGCCGGTCCCCGATTCGCTCGCGCCCCTTGACGACTCCGGGCGGCCGACCTAGCCTCCACTGAACACGTCTAGACAGGTAGGTCGAAGATGACGGACTCCCGCGAATCCTCCGAGAACAGAGCCGAGAACAGATCAGGGGGCAGGCAGCTCCAGGTCGAGACACACGGTCTCGACGTGATCGGCGACGCCGAACGCAAGGGCACTCCAAGGACACTGTTCTGGCCCTGGTTCGGAGCCAACGTCGGCGCTCTCGGCCTGAGTTACGGCGCGTTCGCGCTCGGCTTCGGCATCTCCTTCTGGCAGGCGCTGATCGCCGGATCGATCGGCATCGTGTTCTCCTTCCTGCTCTGCGGCTTCGTCGCCGTGGCGGGCAAGCGCGGATCCGCGCCGACCATGGTGCTCAGCCGCGCTGCCTACGGGGTCCGCGGGAACCGGCTGCCCTCGGTGATCTCCTGGGTGCTGACCGTCGGCTGGGAGACCGTGCTCTGCGCGCTCGCGACGATGGCCACCGCGACCGTCTTCGGACGGCTCGGCTGGGGCGGCGGCACGGAGACCAAGGTGGTCGCCCTGCTCGTGGTCGGCGCGCTGACCGTGGTCGGGGGCGTGATGGGCTTCGACGTCATCATGCGCCTGCAGACGGTGATCACCGTCGTCACCGGGGTACTCACGGTCGTCTACATCGCGCTGGTTGCCGACCACATCCACTGGAGCACCGTCAGCGCCGTACCGGCGGGCTCCGCGCAGGAGTTCATCGGCGCGCTGGTCTTCATGATGACCGGCTTCGGGCTCGGCTGGGTCAACGCCGCGGCCGACTACTCCCGCTACCTGCCGCGCGGTTCCTCCAGCCGGGGCGTGATCGGCTGGACCACTGTCGGCGGCTCGGTGGCGCCCCTGCTCCTGCTGCTCTTCGGCCTGCTCCTCGCGGGCTCCTCCAAGGACCTCAGCCAGGCCATCGCCATCGACCCGATCGGCGCGCTGACCACCATCCTGCCCACGTGGTTCCTGATCCCCTTCGCGGTCGTCGCCGTGCTCGGCATGGTCGGCGGCGCGGTCCTGGACATCTACTCCTCGGGTCTGGCGCTGCTCTCCGCCGGTCTGCGCGTGCCGCGCTATCTGGCGGCGCTCGTCGACGGTGTCCTGATGATCGCGGGCTCGATCTACATCGTCTTCTTCAGCGACAACTTCCTGGGCCAGTTCATCGGCTTCCTCACCACGCTGGGCGTCCCCGTGGCCGCCTGGTGCGGGGTCATGCTGGCCGACCTGGTGATGCGCCGGCGTGACTACGACGAACGGGACCTGTTCCGTAACAGCGGCCGGTACGGCGACCTCCCGCTCCAGCCGCTGCTGCTCACCCTCGCCGCCACCGTGCTCGGCTGGGGCCTGGTCACCAACTCGGCCGCGAGCTGGCTGGACTGGCAGGGCTATCTGCTCGACGCGTTCGGACTCGGCGGCAAGACGGGCGCCTGGGCCTACGCCAACCTGGGCGTCCTGCTCGCCCTCGCCCTCGGATTCCTCGGCACACTGGCGCTCGGTCGCGGCCGGGTGCGCGCCCAGGAGCGGCAGGACCCCAGCGAGGAGGTGCTCAGCGCCGTATGAACGCCGAACCGGTTCACGGACTGCTCACCGTCATCGACATGCAGCGCGTGTTCGCCGAGCCCGACAGCCCCTGGGCGACGCCACGCTTCGACGAAGCCGCCCAAGGCGTACGTCGACTGCTGCCGGCCTTCGGTGACCGTGTCACCTTCACCCGCTTCCTCGCGCCGGAGAAAATCGCCGGCGTATGGCGCGCGTACTACGACCAGTGGCCCTTCGCGCTGCAACCACCCGACGCCCCGCTGTGGGATCTGACGGACGAATTCGCCGTACAGGCACGGCACTTGGTGAACGCCACCACCTTCGGCAAGTGGACCCCCGAGCTCGCGGCGCGTGTCGGCGCCGACGGACGGCTGGTCCTCGCCGGGGTCAGCACCGACTGCTGCGTCCTGTCCACCGCCCTCGCCGCCGCCGACGCCGGAGCCGAGGTGCTGGTCGTGTCCGACGCCTGCGCGGGCGTCGACGACGACTCGCATGCCAAGGCTCTCCATGTGCTGGATCTGTACCGGCCGTTGATCCGGGTCGTCACCGTCGACGAGGTCCTCGCCGGGGGCGCGGCATGACCGGAATCCCGCTGAAGCACCAGCAGATCACCGAAGTACTCGCCAGGGAGATCCGCAGCGGACACCGGCCGGTGGGGGAACAGCTGCCGGGGGAGCATGCCCTGGCCCAGCGCTTCGGGGTCAGCCGCACCACGGTGCGCGCCGCGCTCGCCGAACTGAACGACGCCGGACTGATCGCCACCCGCTCCGGCAAGGGCTCCTACGTACTCTTCGACGGCCGCCCGCTCGACGACCCGCTCGGCTGGGCGCACGCCATGGCCGTCCAGGGCATCGACACGCGCGTGCGGACACTCGCGGTCCGGGAGGTCCACGACAAGGAGCTGGCCGGTCAACTTGCCCTGGACATACCGACGTTCATACGGGTCGAGCGGATCCGGGAACTCGTCGCCGACGGCTCCGTGATCTCGTACGAACGCAGCTGCCTGCCGCCCGTTCCCGGCGTCAGAGAACTTCCGGGGCGCGGTCTCGACGGCCTCTCCCTCACCGAGGTGATGCTGCAGGCCGGACTCCACCCCGACCACGGTGAACAGCGGCTGGCCGGGCGGCGGATCGACGTCCGGGAGGCGGAGGTGCTGCGCCGCGAACCGGGCGACTGGTTCCTCGACACGCGGCGCACGAGCCGCGCGGTCGACGGCTCCTTCGTCGAACATGTCGCGAGCCTGCTCGACCCCGACCATTTCCAGCTCTCCCTCGAGTTCGGCTGACCCCTCGCCTGACCGACCCCCTACGGAAAGTACTCATGACTCTCCAGAGCCGCGCCGCCGGAGCCCTGTACGGGCTCGCCCTCGGGGACGCCCTCGGCATGCCGACCCAGATGCTGTCGCGCCCGCAGATCCTCGCGCGGTACGGGCCGGTGCTGACCGGGTTCGAGCCCGCCGACCCCGACCACCCGCTGGCCGCCGGGATGCCGGCCGGGGCGATCACCGACGACACCGAACAGGCCGTCCTGCTCGCCCGGTTGCTGCTCGACGGCAAGGGGAGCATCGACCCGGCGGAGCTGGCCAGGCGTCTGGTGGCCTGGGAGGAGGACATGCGGGCCCGTGGCTCGCTGGATCTGCTCGGCCCCTCCACCGAGCGGGCGGTCGAACTGGTCCTGGCGGGTACGCCCGTGGACGAGGTCGGCCGGTACGGCACCACCAACGGCGCGGCGATGCGGATCGCGCCCGTGGGCATCGCCGTGTCCGGGACGGATCCGGTCGCGCTGGTGGACCGGGTCGTGGAGGCCAGTCGGCTGACCCACAACACCGGGGTCGCCCTCGCGGGCGCGGCAGCCGTGGCCGCCGCCGTCAGCGCGGGACTTGACGGCGCGTCGGTTCCGCAGGCCGTCGAAGTCGCCGTGTCGGCGGCCCGGTCCGCGGCAGACCGTGGCCACTGGGTGGCCGCCGCCGACGTGGCCGAGCGGATCGTGTGGGCCACCGCGCTCGTACGAGGCCTCGATGAGGCCCAAGTCTGCGATCGGGTCTACACGTTGGTGGGCACCAGCCTCGCGACCCAGGAGTCCGTACCCGCCGCCTTCGCCGTCCTGGCGGCCTGCCCGGACGACCCGTGGCGGGCCGTGCTGCTCGCGGCGTCCGTCGGCGGCGACTGCGACACCATCGCCGCGATCGCGGGTGCCGTCAGCGGCGCCTGCCACGGAGTGGACGCCTTCCCTGCCGACGCGCGGGCGACCTTGGTACGGGTGAACCCACACCTGGACCTGGACGCGACCGCCGCCGCGCTTCTCACCCTGCGAGGGCGGCCGTGAGCCGGCTCCTGCACCTCGGCAACGTGATGATGGACCTGGTCCTGGAGGTTCCGGCGCTGCCCGAGCGCGGTGGCGACGTCCTCGCCACCCGCACCGACCGGACGCCGGGCGGCGGCTTCAACGGCATGGCGGCGGCAGCCCGGCAGGGACTTCCCGTGACCTACGCGGGCGCCCACGGCACGGGTCCCTTCGGCGACCGGGCCCGCAGCGCACTCCGCGCGGAGGGCATCGACGTCCTGCTGGCACCCCGCCCGGACCTCGACACCGGCCTCTGCGTCTGCCTCGTCGACGCCGAGGGCGAGCGCACCTTTGTCACAAGCCCGGGCGCCGAAGCCACGCTGTCCTTCACCGATCTCGCCGAACTGCGTCCAGAGGCCGCTGACTTGGTCTACATCTCCGGCTACAGCCTGATGTACGAGGCCAATCGCGCCGCGCTCTCCGCATGGGTGCCCCGGCTGGACCCGGCCGTCACGGTAATCGTGGACCCTGGCCCCTTGGCGGGCGAAATCCCCCTTGAGGCGCTGGAGTTGCTCATGGCGCGAGCCGACTGGTGGAGCTGCAACGCCCGCGAAGCCGCGCTGCTCACGGGGGTTGACGACCCTGTCGCATCTGCCCACGCGGTGCGGTCCCGTCTGAAGCGCGGCTCGGCCCTGATCCGTACCGGACCGGACGGCTGCCTCCTGCACCACGAAGGCACACTCACCGCGGTCCCCGGATTCGACGTCCGGGCAGTCGACCTCAACGGCGCGGGCGACGCGCACACCGGCGTCTTCATGGCCGCCCTCGCAAGCGGTCTGCCCCCGTCCGACGCCGCGCGTCGCGCCAACGCGGGCGCCGCGCTGGCGGTCACCCGATCCGGACCCGCCACCGCGCCCGACGCGCACGTGCTCGACGAGTTCCTCCGTCAGTCGCGCCCGGCTCCCCGGTAGAGGTCCATCCCCCGTCGAGTTCGACGGCCGGCACGGTGGCGTACTCGTCGAGGTCCGCCGAGGCGGGAGCGTCGATCCAGGTCACGCCGGGTACCTCGGCCAGGGCTGCTGGAGGGCACGCCCGGCCCGACCTGTCGGAGGCTCGGGTGGTCGGAGTGGTCGGAGTGGTCGGGGTGGTCGGAGTGGTCGGGGTGGTTCCGGTCGGAGTGCGAGGAGCAGACGCCGACCTTGAGGTCCCGCTCGCGCAGGGCGTCGATGGGCCCGGGGAGGGTTATATCGGTATGCGCCCGAGCCAGGCACGGCTGCGCTGCCCGGGCGTGGGCGCAGGGAGGCGCCACTACTGGTCCGTTTTCATCCTGTGGCCCGGTCTCCGCTGGATGAGAAGCGCGAGGAATGCCCCGGCACCGGGTGGGTACGCGACGAGGATGTGCCCGGGGCGGACCCCGTCCCGGGAGGCCCGTCCGTACTACCCCGGGATTTGCCATGGACACCCCCACGAACGACCACACCACACCCACGACACCCGCCCAGGAGGCTTTGGACGTCCTCACCCGGAACACCGAGGATGCGGGGGCTCTGGACACGCTGGCCGGCAGCGATGTCCTGGTCCCCGTGCCGGACGACGTGAGCGAGGAGGAGGTCGCCGACCCGACGGCCGTCGCGCTGCCCGTTCTGGAGGCGCCGGGCGGTGAGCAGGTCGTGCCGGTGTTCACCTCGGAGCTGGAGATGGCCGAGCTGCTCCCGTCCGTCTCCCGCTACCGCATGGTGCCGCTGGGCGCGCTCGCCTCGCAGTGGCCGTCCAGCGACCTGGCGCTCACGATCGACGGCAGTTCGCCGCACGGCCTGACCCTCACCTCCGAGGGCGTACGCACTCTGCTCGCCAGGCCCCAGGCGTAGAGCTTCCCAAGGACCTGTCCGGCCGATCATGCCGCAGACGCGGGGTGTGGTGCGCACATCTGCGGCGTTGTCGTCACTCGCCGACTCCCCCACTCGCGGCTTCGCTCGAGCGGGGGCTCCCATCGCGTCGACTCCCTCATGCGCCTCGCAGCTGCACGCACCACACCCCGCTCACCAGCGCTGATCAGTTGCCGCCGATTTCCTGAGACTGACTGGCCGGACAGGTCCTAGAGGAGTCCTAGAGGCTCTTGCCGGGGTTGAGGATCCCGTGGGGGTCGAAGGCGTCCTTCAGCCGCCGTTGCAGCGCGTGGGCCGCGGGCCCCAGCTCGTCCGCCACCCACTGCCGCTTCAGGATCCCCACCCCGTGCTCGCCCGTCAGCGTGCCGCCGAGGCGCAGGGCCAGCGCGAAGATCTCGCCTGCCGCCTCCCAGGCGGCGTCCGGCAGGACGGGCAGCGCCGGGTCCACCACGATGATCGGGTGGAGGTTGCCGTCCGCGGCGTGCGCGATCGTGAAGACGGGCACGTCATGGCGCGCGGAGATGGCGCGGATCTCACGGGCCGCCTCCGCGAGGCGGGAGCGGGGTACCGCGATGTCCTCGATCAGCGGACGGCCCAGGCGCTCCAGCGCCGGCAGCGCGAGGCGGCGGGCGGCGAGCAGTGCGTCGGCCTCGGCCGGGTCCGCCGCCGTCTCGACCGTCGTGGCCAGCGGTGCCAGCAGCCGGGCGACGGTCTCCGCCTCGATCGCCGCGCCCGCGCCGTCGCACTGCACGAGCAGCAGGGCCGCACCGCGCTCGCGCAGCGCGGGGTCGATGGCGTGCAGAACCGGCCCGTCGACCAGCTCGGCCAGCGCGGGCTCGACCCCGGCCCGCCCGATCGCGTACGAGGCCTCGGCGGCGTCCTCGAAGGAGGCGAAGTACGCGGCGAGCGTGGCCGTCGCCACCGGAACGGGCCGTAGCCGCAGCGTCGCCGACGTGATCACCGCGAGGGTGCCCTCGGAGCCGGTGAGCAGCGCCGTCAGGTCGTAGCCCGTGACGCCTTTGACGGTACGGCGGCCGGTGCGCACGACGGTGCCGTCCGCGAGCACCGCCTCAAGACCCAGCACGCTGTCCCGCGTCACGCCGTACTTGGCGCAGCGCAGACCGCCCGCGTTGGTCGCGATGTTCCCGCCGATCGTGGAGATGGCCGCGCTCGCCGGATCGGGTGCGTAGCGCAGACCGTGCGCGGCGGCCGCCTGGTCCAGCTCGGCGGTGATCACACCGGGTTCGACGACGGCGAGCTGGTCGTCCGGCGACAGTTCGAGGATGCGGTTCATCCCGGACAGGTCGAGGACGAGCGTGCCCTCGCCTGCCGTCGCGCCGCCCGACAGGCCGGTGCCGGCGCCGCGCGGCACCACCGGCACGCGCAGTGCGTGCGCGTGCCGGAGGGTGACGGTCACGTCCTCGGTCCGTCTGGCGTGTACGACAGCCAGCGGGCTGCCGTCGAGGCGGGTGCCGGAGCGGTCGGTGGCGTGTGCGGTGAGCGTGGCCGGGTCCGTGGTGAGGCGGTCGGGGGGCAGGTCACGGGCAAGGAGGCCCAGCAATTGGGCCGAGGCGGTGATGGCTGGTGCTGTCATGGGATCAGAGCCTTCGTGTCGGTCGGCGCCTGGGCTTCGCCCGATGTCGTCGTTCCGTTCAGTGCCTTTGCGTCCGTCGTGGCTTTCGTACCGTTCAGCGCCTTCGTTCCGATCGCGAGCAGGGAGATGTCCTCCTGTGGTGCGTGCACGGGCGCGCACTGGATGTCGCGGAAGTGCCTCTCCAGCGGGTTGCCTCGGGCCAGGCCCGGGTTGCCGAGCAGCCGCACGGCCAGTTCCACGGCCCGCACGCCGTGCCGGTCGGCCAGCACGCGCGCGCCGAGCGCCTGTTCCGGGGTGTACGACGAGTCGCCGGCGTCGACCAGGGCGGCACCGCCGAACACCAGTTGCTCGGCGGCGGCCAGCAGCACCTCGATCTCCCCTGCCGTCCGCCTGAAGCGCTCCGTACGGGCCACCGGATGACCGAGGTTGGCCGGCACACGTGAGTGCGCGAAGGTGTGGAAGAAGGCCTGCGCGGATCGGGCGACGCCCAAGTAGAGGGCGGCGAGCGGGAGATGGAGGGCCGCGCCCGCCCGGTTGTCCTGCTCTGCGGCGGGACCGTGCGGGCCCAGGCCGATGACGTTCTCGTACGGGATCTCCACGCCGTGGAAGGCCACGTCATGGCTGCCGCTGGCCCGCAGGCCCAACTGGTCCCAGCGGTCGGCGATCTCGATGCCGGGGGAGTCGCCGGGGACCAGGAAGGTGCCCACGCGCGGCTCCGGTTCGTCGGTGGTGGCCCACACGAGGAACCAGTCGAGACCGTCGGCTCCGGTCACGAACCGTTTGCGGCCACTGAGCGACCAGCCGTCGGCGGTGCGCCGCGCGAGCGTGGCGGGCAGACCGCCCCGCGCGGGGGAGCCCAGATCGGGCTCCACGCGCGCGTGGTTGATGAGAACGGGCCGCTTCTCGGACTCCCTGAGCAGGCTCGCGTACAGCTGGTCGGGCCAGTGCGGCTGGACGGCCTGCCGGGCGTGGGTGTTGAGGGTCATCGCCGTGATCAGGGCGACGGAGGGGTCGCCCTGGCCGAGGGTGTGCAGGATGCGCGCGGTCTCGGCGACCCTGCCGCCCGGGCCGCCGTAGCGTTCGCCGACGGTCGCGGTGAGCAGTCCTGCCTCGTGCACGGCCTGGAGGGACTCGGCGGGAAAGGCCGCCGATCGATCGTATTCGGGAGCGAGTTCAGCGAGGCGAAGCGTTATCGGGGAGGTCACAGTGCCTTCTTGAGATCGGCGTTCAGGTCGCGGCTCCAGAAGGCCCCGACGTCCAGGTGCGACTTGAGCGCGCCGAGTTCGGTGAAGGCGTCGGCCACCTTCTGCTGCGAGGCGATGGTGGCGTCGCTGACCGTCTCGGCCTGGTTGGGCCGCTGGGTCTGCTGGGCGACGAGGTCCTTCTCGGCCTGCTCCACGGGCTGGTGGGTGGCGTCGGCGATGACCTTGGCGAACTCGGCCTCGTGCCCGTCCCTGACATACGCGTACGCCTGGGAGATCCTGGCGATCAGATCGGCCGCGGCGGCGGTCTGGGTGGGGCTCTTCAGCACGGTGTCCCGCGCCGACCAGAGGAAGTTGCCGGACAGGATGTCCTTGCCCGAGCCGACGGTGACGGCGCCCTGCTGGTGGGCGGTGATGATCGACGTGCCGTAGGAGGCGAAGGCGTCGATGCCGCCGCCGTTCAGCGCCGCGAGCCCATCATTGGGGAGCAGCGGCTTGGCATCGATGTCGGACCACTTGAGGCCGGCCTGCTTGAGCAGCTCGTACAGGAAGTAGTGCGCGGTGGTGTTCGCGACGTAGCCGACCTTCTTGCCCTTCAGGCCCGCGATGTCGGTCACCTTGGAGCCCTTGGGGACCACAACCTCCTGATTGAGTGTCGCGGCCCGCTCCACGGCGACGACCTTGAAGTTGGGCTTGCCGTCGGCCGCCGCGAAGATCGGCGGGATCTCGCTGGAGGAGGCGAGGTCGAGCGCTCCCGCCCGGATGGCCTGGAGCTGCTGGTCACCGCCCTGGAAGAGGCTCCACTTGACCTTGTACGGGGTGTCGTCGAGGTGGGCGAACTTCAGGATCGCCTCGTCGGTCTTCCAGCCGGTGGCGCCGACGTCCAGGGTCACGGAGGAGATGTCGGACGAGGATTCGGCCTGTGCCTCGTTTCCGCAGGCCGCCGCGAAGGGCAGCAGAAGGGCCAGGGCGGCGGCGGACGCACGCAGGGTATGACGCAACACGGAATCTCCATGAGAGCTCAGAGGGGTTCAGGCGGCTTGGGAGGTGGCGGCGCGGTGGGCGAGTTCCTGCCGGACCAGCGGCAGGACGTAACGGGCATAGTCGATCGCGTCGTTGAGCGGGTCGTAGCCGCGGATCGACAGCAGGTCGCAGCCGATGTCGACGTAGTCGAGCAGCGCCTGGGCGACGGTCTCCGGGGAGCCGACCAGCGCGGTCGAGGCGCCGGCGGCGTTCGTCGCGATGGCCGGGGCCGTCCACAGGCAGCGGTCGTGGACCTCGCCGCGCTCGGCGATGTCCAGCAGCCGCTGCGAGCCGACGTTGGCCGGCCGCCCGGACGTCTTGTAGTGGCGCAGCACCTCGGTGTTCGCGGTCTGTTCCTTGAGCACGCCGAGTGTCCGGTGCGCCTTCTCCCAGGCCAGCTCGTCGGTGGGCGCGATGATCGGGCGGAACGACACCCAGATACGGGGATGGGGGCGCCCGGCGGCGTCGGCGACCGCGTTGACGGCGGCGATCTGCTCGGCCGTCTCCTTCAGCGGCTCGCCCCACAGCCCGAAGATGTCGCCCTGCTGCCCGCCCACCCGGTAGGCGTCCTGCGAGGAACCGCCCACCGAGATCGGCACGAGCCCGTTCACCGGGCGTACGTCGGAGTGGAAGCCCTCGAACCTGTAGTGCTTGCCCTCGTGCGAGACCGGCCCGTCCGCCGTCCACACCTTCCGCAGGATCTGGATGTACTCGTCCGAACGCTCGTACCGCTCGGTCTTGTTGAGGTAGTCGCCCTCCCTGTGCTGCTCCTCGTCGCTGCCGCCGGAGATGATGTGCACGGACAGACGTCCGTTGCTGATCCGGTCGAGCGTCGCGAAGGCGCGGGCCGCGTGGGTCGGGAAGATCACGCCGGGCCGGTGTGCCAGGACCGGGCGGATCCGCTCGGTGTGGTTGACGACGAACTGGGCGAGCTGGAGGGCGTCCGGTGAGGCCGAGTGGTAGGCGACCAGAGTGTGGTCGAAGCCGCCGTCGTCCAGGGCGCGGGCGTATCGGCGTACGTATTCGGGGTCGAAGCCGGTGCGTGCGCTCGCGGCGGGACCGTTCGCGCCGGAGTCGGTGTGGACGGCGCTGATGAACTCTACGGGCATGGTGAACTCCTGGCGTTCAAGGTCACGTGCTTTCAAGGTCGGTCGGGGAGGCGGTCACTTGAGGACGGAGGTGTCGGCAGACTTCGCCACGTCGACGTTCGGTTCGAGCACGCCGATACCGTTCATGAGGTCGGCGACGTCCTGGACCTTCGAGGTCACCTCCGAGGTGATGGGGAGAACCTGGCTGTACGCGGCCGTGGAGAGCGTCTTCGCGACCGAGGGGTCGGCGCCGTTCAGCTTCACGATGGCGTCCGCGTACTCGGTCTCGTGCGTGTCGGTCCACTCCAGGGCCGTACCGAGGCGCTTGAGGAAGTCGCCGAGCGCGGTCTTCTTCGCCGGGCTCGCGAGGGCCTGCTCGGAGGCGCCGATGAAGCCGTATCCACTGATGCGTCCGTCGGTGCCGTCGACGAGGAGCCGGCCCTCCTGCTGCAGACCGACGGCCATATACGTCCCGAAGGTCGCCCAGACCCCGATCTTCCCGGAGACGAAGGCTGCCTGCGCGTCGGTCGGCAGGAGGTACTGCACCTTCACGTCGGAGTAGCTGAGCCCGTTCTGCTGGAGGACGTTGGCCAGCAGGTACTCGGCGATACTGCCCTTCGCCGAGGACACCACGACCGTCTTGCCCTTGAGGTCCTTGACGCTCTTCACGTCGGAGTTCTTGGGAACGATGATCCCGGTGCTGTGCCCGTCGTTCTTGAGCGCGGCGATGTTCTTGAACTTGACGCCACCGCTGAGCGCCTGGAGGGCGGGCAGATCGGCGGAGTACGCGGTGTCGGTGGCGCCCGCCTGAACGGCCTGGTAGAGCGGCGCGGCGCCCTCGAACTCGGCCCACTTCACCTTGTACTTGGCGCCATCGAGGGCGCCGGAGGCGGCGAAGATGGTCTGGAGTGTCTTGGCCTGGTCGCCGATGGTCAGGGTGACCTCGTCCTGGCTGGTGGCCGTGTCCGCGGAGGAGTCGGCGCCGCAGGCGGTCAGAGCCAGCAGCGCGGTGAGGCTCAGGGCGGCGGCTGCGATTCTGCGTATCACGAGGGGGTTCCTTCGAGGGTGGGGGTGACACCGAGCCAGCCGAGGACGCGGGCGCGGAGAGTGACGAACTCGGGGGCGGTGAGATCACGCGGGCGGGGCAGATCGACGGTGACGTCGTGGGCGATGCGCCCCTCGTCCATCACCAGCACCCGGTCGGCGAGCAGTAGCGCCTCCTCCACGTCATGGGTGACCAGGAGAATCGCGCAGCCGTGCCGCTGCCACAGCTCGCCGACCAACTGCTGCACCTTGCCCCGGGTCAGCGCGTCCAGCGCGCCGAACGGCTCGTCCAGGAGCAGGAGTTCGGGCTCGCGGACGAGGGCGCGGGCGAGCGAGACGCGCTGCGCCTGACCTCCGGAGAGGGTCTTGGGCCAGACGGTCGCGCGTTCCGCGATGCCCACCTCTGCGAGCGCCTTGTCGGCGAGCCCCCGGTCGGGACGGCCGGGCAGCCCGAGAACCACATTGCGCCACACCTTCAGCCAGGGCAGCAGCCGCGGAGACTGGAACGCGGCACTGCGCCGCGCGGGCACGGTCACCTCGCCGCCGATCTCGTCGTCGAGCCCGGCGAGAATGCGCAGCAGCGTCGACTTGCCGCAACCACTGTGTCCGAGGAGGGCCACGAACTCGCCCCCGCGGATGTCGAGGTCGAGGTCGTGCAGGACGGGGTTGCCGTCGAAGGCCCGCGAGAGGCCCCGTATTTCCACGCTGTTGGTCATGATCACGCCTCGCCCTCGAAGTTGGCGCGCCAGGTCAGCAGCCGGCGCGAGAGAACCCGTACGGCGAAGTCGCAGGTCAGACCGAGCAGCGCGTACACCGCGAGGCAGAGCACGATGATGTCCGTGCGGAAGTACTGCTGGGCGTTGCTCATCAGATAGCCGAGGCCCGCGTCGGCGTTGACCTGCTCGGCGAAGACGAGCGCGAGCCAGGCGGTGGAGAGCGCGTACCGCAGGCCCACGAGTGCCCCCGGGAGCGCGCTCGGCAGGATCACGTACCGGATCAGGCCCAGCCGGCCGAGCCCCATCATCCGTGCCGCCTCGATGAGTTGGGAGTCGGTGGACCGGATGCCGCCGTAGATGTTGAAGTACAGCGGGTAGGTGACGCCGAGTGCGACGAGTGCGATCTTCGGGGTCTCGTCGATGCCGAACCAGACGATGAACAGCGGGATCAGACCCACCCACGGGATCGCCCGGAACATGCCCATCGACGAGTCGATGACGTCCTCGCCGAGCCGGAACAGCCCGGCCACCAGGGCGAGGCTCAGCGCGATGGTCGCGCCGATCAGGAACCCGATACCGGCCCGCCGTCCCGACGCGGCGATGGCGCTCGGCAGTTCACCGTTCTTGGTCAGATCCACGGCCTGGCGCAGTACGTCCACAGGAGAGGCGAGCACGGTCTCGGGAAGAACGCCCGTGGCGGAGGCCAGGAACCACAGGAGTACGAGTCCGACGGGGCCGGAGGCACGGCGTACCGAGCGGGGCACGGTGAAGCGTCGGGTGGTGCGGGCGGTGCCGCGGATGGTGACCCGGGGGGTGCTCCGGGTGGCCGGAGCGGCGGGTGTGTCGGGTGTGGGGCCGGGCAGCACGGTCGGCGCCGTGGTCAGGGGTTTCGTCGTCATGGCGGGGTTCCTCTCGCGTCGCCTCAGGACGGCAGGGGGCCGGTCGTGGCGGGGCGTGCGGGATCTGCGGACCAGGCGGACCAGGAGCCGGGGAAGAGGGTTGCCTCGTATCCGGCTATGGCGAGTGCGGCGATCTGATGGGCCGCGGTGACGCCCGAGCCGCAGTAGACGCCGATGCGCGAGGTCGCGTCGGCACCCTTGTCCGCGAACCTCTTGCGCAGCACGTCGGGCGGCAGGAAGGTGCCGTCCGCCGCGAGGTTCTCCCCCGTCGGAGCGGAGACCGCCCCCGGGATGTGGCCGGCGCGCGGGTCCACCGGCTCGACCTCGCCGCGGTACCGCTCGGCCGCGCGGGCGTCCAGCAGCAGCCCCGTCGTGGCGAGGTCGGCGGCCCCGTCCACGTCGATGGTCTGGAGACTGTCCGGACGCAGGACGACATCACCCAGCGGCGGAGCGGCGGGTGCGCCCGACTCCAGCGGCAGTCCGGCCGACCGCCACGCGCCCAACGCCCCGTCCAGGAGCGTCACTTCTGCCACCCCGGCGTAACGCAGCAGCCACCACGCCCGGGCCGCGGCCGTGTTCCCCAAGTCGTCGTACACGACGACCGGTTGACCGGCCCGCAGACCCCACCGCTGTGCCGCCGCCCGCAGATCATCGAGATCCGGCAGCGGATGGCGCCCGCCCTCCGGGCTCGGCGGCGCGGCCAACTCGGTGTCCAGGTCCACATACACGGCGCCGGGGATGTGCCCGGCCGCGTAGTGGTCGCGGCCGTGCGGGTCGCCGAGCGCCCAGCGGACGTCGAGTACCGCGGGCGGTTCGGCGGAGCGCAGCAGGGCGTCGAGCTCGGCGACCGTCGTCGTCACCCGGGCGGTCATGCGAGACCCTCGGCGATCAGGGGCAGCTCGGGGGAGAGGCGCAGCCGCTCCAGGAAGAGGACCACCGTGGCGGCGGCCGTGCGGTGCTGGGCGTCGTTGAGTACGTCATGACGGCCGGCGTTGAACGTCACGGTCCTGATCCCGGGGTGGCTCGCGTACAGGCTCAGCGCCTGGTCGAGGTGGCTGACCGTGTCGTCCGTGCCGTGCAGGGCGAGCACCGGGACCCGTAGGAGATCGAGGCGCAGCTCCGGCAGATCGACCGCCGCGTCGAGCGCTCCGCGCCGGAAGTCCGGGTCGTTCGTGAGCCGGCCCTGATGGGTGGTGCAGGCAGTGCGCGCCTGCACCTCGGCGTCCCAACTGCCGGACTCCCAAGGCGCGGTGGGCAGGCCGACGAGGATCAGCGCGTCGACCCCCGGCGTCTGCTCGGCGGCCAGGTGGGCGGCGTACCGGGCACCGGTGTCCGAACCGACCAGCACCTTCGGGCCGGGCAGCGACTCGTCGGCGAGGAGCTTGGCGGCCTGGTCAAGGACCGACGGGTCGGCGGCGGGATCCCCGAGGGCGACCACGCGGTAGGCGTCGAAGGCGAGCCGGCGGCCGAAGCGCTCGTACAGGCCGCCGTGCTCACCGCGCCCGGCCAGCACGATGAGCGTGCCGCGTGCGGCGAGGCCTTCGGGTTCGTTCCAGGAAGACGATGGCGAGGAGGACGGGGAAGGCGGGGATGCGGGCATGAGGGGGCGACTCCCTTGGCAGGGCGGGGCAACGTGGGGGTGGAGATACGCGGGTGCGGCTCAGGACCGGTGCCACGTGTCATACGCGCAACCGGAAGCGGCTCGCGGGAGGAAGGAGCGCCGAACGCCTCAGTGATGGCCGGCGGCGGAGTGCTTCAGCAGGTCAGCGACAGCGCGCGCTGCACGCCACGCCGAAGTCGATGACTCGGCGCTGCGTCAGGAAGGCAGCGGAAGCGGTGGCGTGAAGCATGGCCTCATCATGACGGGCCGTGGCCGAGCACGTCCAACGACGATTCCGCATCGAAATCGATCAGCAATCGCGATCGATGCCGGAATCGGGCTACGTTCGACGCATGTCCCAACCTGTGCTCGACATCGTGGCCCTACGCAGCCTGACCGCGATAGCCGACTGCGGCGGCTTCCATCGCGCGGCCCACTCCCTTGCCCTCAGCCAGTCCGCGGTCAGCCAGCACGTGCGCAGACTGGAGAAGACGCTGGGCCGCGCGGTCGTCGAGCGTGAGGGCCGCGGGATGCGGTTTACCACCGACGGCCGTCTGCTGGTGGAGCAGGCTCGCCGTATCCTCGCCGTCCACGACGAGGCCGTACGCGCCCTGCTCGACGTGGACGGCGACACCGTGACCATCGGCTCCACCGAGCACGCCGCCGACCAGTTCCTGCCCCGGCTCACCGCGGCCGTGCAGTCGGTGCGGCCCGGCTGCCGGGTGCGCTTCCGCATCGACCGTTCGGCACGGCTCGTCGAGGCCGTGGAGCGGGGCAGCGTGGACGTCGCGGTGTACGTCACCGAGGCCGCCGCCACCGAGGGCACCCCGGTCGGCGGACTGCCGCTCACCTGGCACGCCACGCCCGGCTGGGCGCCGCCCGGCACGCCCGATCCCGTGCCGCTGGTCGCCATCGAGGACCCCTGCGCGATCCGGCGCCGGGCCATCGCGACCCTGGCCGCGCACGGCGTCGCGGCCAGGGTGGTGGGCGACGCGGGGTATCTCGCGGGCGTCCTCGACATCGCCCGCACCGGCCAGGGGGTGGCCCTGCTCGCCGCGGTCGGCCCCGCGCCGGACGGCCTGACCCCGTACGACGGGCTGCCCCCGGTCACCCCGATCCCCATGAGCGCGCTGGCCCGCCCCGGCGCGGACCCGGCGACGGTCGCCGCCGCGTTCGACGCCGTACGGGATCTGCTGCGGTGACGTGGGGCTGGTTACGTGGGGTGGATCACACGGGGGGGGCGGTGGCGTGGGGCGGGCTACGTGGGGCGGATCACACGAGACGGGTGACACGAGACGGGTGACACGGAGCGGGTGACACGAGGTGCGTGACACGACGCGTGTGATCTGAGGTTGTGGTGCACAGCATGACAATGACCCCATGAAATGGATCTCGGGCGTGGCCGGGACACTGCTCCTGGCGGCGGTTCTCGTCAGCGTCCTGCGTACTCTCGTGGTGCCCAGGGGGCTCTACTCCTCGCTGGTGATCCGCTGGTGGCGCACCCTGCGGCTGCTTCTGCGACTCGCCGCTCCGGGCGGCAGCTACCAGGCCCACGACCGCGCGCAGACCTGGCTGGCCCCGCTGATGCTGGTCGGCATGCTGGCGACCTGGCTCGGCGGGGCGCTGCTCGGCTTCGGACTGCTCCTGCACGCCGTGTCCACACTGACCTGGACCAATGCCGTTCGGGAGGCCGGTTCCAGCCTGTTCACGCTCGGCTTCGCCAGCGGTGACCGGCTGCACCTGTCCGCCGTGGACTTCCTGGCGGCGGCCACCGGCCCGATCGTGATCGCCCTGCAGATCGCCTATCTGCCGACGCTGTACGCCGCCTACAACCGACGCGAACTGGAGGTGACCCTGCTCCAGTCGCGCGCCTGGGGGCCGGAGATCCTGGCCCGGCAGTGGCTGGTGGACACCGAGACCGCGCTGCCCGAGCTGTACCGGTCCTGGGAGCGGCTCGCCTCGGACATCGGCGAGAGCCACTCCACGTATCCGATTCTGCTGACGTTCCGGTCACCGCGGCCGTACCGCAGCTGGATCGTCGGTCTCGTCGCCGTCATGGACACCGCCGCCCTGCAGCTCTCCCTCGCGCCGAGCAGTGTCCCGCCCGAGGCCCGCCTGGTGCTGCGCGCGGGCTTCACGGCGCTGCGCGACATCGCCCGTTCGCTGCGCTTCGGCTTCGACACCGACCCGGCGCCGGACGCGCCGATCCTGCTCACGTTGCCGGAGTTCGAGGCGGCCGTGGCGATGACCGAGGTGGCGGGGTTCCCCGCGGAGCGGACGGCGAAGCAGGCGTGGCCGCACTTCCACGGCTGGTGGGTCAACTACGAGGCGATCGCCTACGAGTTGTGCCGTCGATGTGACGCGGTCCCCGCTCTGTGGACCGGGTCGCGGGACTTCGCCGTCGGCCCGGTCGGCCCGCAACGGCCGATGGACCGGCGCCCGGGGGACGACGGGGGCAGCGGGGACGAGGAAGGCGCGGGCGGCGAGCGAGGCGAGGGGCGCCCAGGCGGCGAGGGGCGCCCGGAACAACGGCCGCCTTCCGCCCAGTAGTTGGCTCCCGGCGCGGTGTTGTCCGTCCGCCCACCATGCGGGCGGGGTGGCGCGTTGCTATCCGTCCAACATGCGGGCGAGGGTGGCGCGTTGCAGAGGGTGCACCTCGGCGTGCAGGTCGTGTCCCTTCGCGGTGAGCGCAACCCACACCCCCCGTCGGTCGTCCTCGCAGAGGGTGCGCTCCACCAAGCCGTCCTTCTCCAGCCGCCCGATGAGGCGGGACAGCGCGCTCTGGCTCAGATGGACACGGTCGGCGATGTTCTGCACGCGGCACAGAGCGCCGGGATCGGCGGCCACGCCCGAGGCGAGGATGTCGAGCACCTCGAAGTCGCTGGCGCCCAGACCGTAGGGGTGCAGTTCGCGGTCGATCTCGCACATCGTGCGCGCGTGCACCGAGAGAATGTCCCGCCACTGGTCCTCAAGCCGAGTGTCCGGAGTGTTCGCTGCCATAACTGAACGGTAACAGAGATCCGGCCGGTACTTGAGCGTGCAACTAGTGCAGTTGCATCCAGTTCTGATGCGGTCCCAGGGTCGGCGGATGGCGGCGAGGGCGGGGGTGGCCGCGGTGGCGGCGGGGGAGTCGTCGAAGTCGCCGGCCGACACGTCCTCGGGGACCCGGCGGCCGGCCTTGCGCCGCGCGGCCAGGGCGCCCTGAGTGACGTACTCGGCCTGACCGTCGAGAAGTTCTCGCCGCCGCTGCAGGGCGACCACGTCCCGATCACCGGCCCGGACGGCTCCTCACTCACGTCTCCACCCGTCGCGATCCGCCGGTCGTGTTGCACGGCATCTTGATCTGGTCGGTGGTGAAGATGCCGCGTTGGGCGGTGGTGGCACTGCAGTAGTACTGCCACTGGCCGTCGAAGGCCGCACCGGAGGCGGCGCCCGCCGTCGGCTCGGAACCTGTGGTCGCCGGGCCGGTCGGCCCCTTCGGTGCGGTGGGGAGTTGCTGGGGCTGCTGCGCGGACCTGTTATCGATGTCGGTCGACTCGACGGGCACGGCCGCGGCCATACGCTCGGGGGTCCAGTACCGCGCCGTACGGGCTGCGGCGGCAGCGGGAACCGGTGTGTGCGACCGACTCGGCGGCGGAGGCGATCAGCGAGGGCTGCGCTTCCGCGGCCGCCGTGGTGACGGAGGAGAGAGGAACAGGACTGCGGCGAAGCCCACAGCCAGGGAACATCTGTGACGCCGACGGCATCCAGCGGCAGCCGGACCCGGGCTTTCCCGGCGGCGTTCGGCCTTCGCGAGCGTCGCCGAAGCCCGTGCGCGTCGCCCCGGGCTGCGGGACAGTGGCGGGAGACCGCCGTGACGGAGGGGACGAGATGCTGAAGTTTCCCGTCAGTGGGCAACGCCTGGAGATCCTGGAGTGGCTGCGCGACCCCGTGGCGCACTTTTCTCCGCAGCGGCACGGCGACCTCGTCGAGGACGGCGTCACCCCGGCGACCCTCGCCGCCAAGCTCGGTGTGCGCCGTGCCGTCGCGCGCACCCACCTCGACCTCCTTGCCGGGATCGGGCTGCTGCGCACCAAGAAGATCAGACGTCGCACCTACTACCGCCGTGACGAGTACCGCATCGCCGAGGTCAGTCACTTCTTCGAGAAGGGCTGGTAGGAGCCGCCCGTTTCACGGCTCCTGCCGGGTGTGCGGGGCCGGTCGCCCCGGCGTTACGCTGTTCACCGGCCGTGATCTTGTCTCGCGGCGCGGCGGTGGGGCCCGCCGTACCCGAACCGCGGCGCGACAGAGCCGCCAACGGTCCCTGCTTGCGAACGAGCGTGCTCGGGTAACCGGGCCCCGGCGAGTAGGAGACGTACGCACATGACAGCCCGGCGACAAGACGCGAGCAGGCGTACGCACGTGACGGCCCCGCGACAAGAGCCAGCAGGCGTACGGACATGACAGCCCCGGGACAAGAGCGAGCCGACCGGGCCGGGATGCCCGCACGGCAGGTGTCCCCGTGGCAGGGCCAGGGACCGGTCGTCGCGACGGTCGCGCTGGGTGGCGCGATCGGCGCCACGGCCCGCTACGCCGTGTCGCTGCTGTGGCCCTCCCCGGCGGGCGGATTCCCCTGGACCACATTCTGGGTCAATGTCGTCGGCTGCGCGGTGATCGGTGTCTTCATGGTGGCTGTCACCGAGGTGTGGGCGGTTCACCGGCTGGTGCGGCCATTCTTCGGCACCGGGGTGCTGGGCGGCTTCACCACGTTCTCGACGTACGCCGTCGACATCCAGAAACTGCTCGACGAGGGCAATCCCGCGACCGGCCTCGCCTACCTCGCCGCGACCCTGCTCGCCGCGCTCGCAGCGGTATGGCTGGCGATGGTGGCGTCGCGTCGCGCCCTGGTGTGGAAGCGGCGACGAGCAGGCGAGGAAGGTAAGAACTGGTTGTGAACTGGCTGCTGGTGATCATCGGTGCCGTGGTCGGCGCGCCCCTGCGTTATCTGACCGACCGCGCGGTGCAGTTCAGGCACGGCACGGCCTTCCCCTGGGGCACCTTCACCGTCAACGTCAGTGGCTGTCTGGTCCTCGGCGTCCTGACGGGCGCGGCCTCGGCGGGCCATGCCTCCTCCCACCTGCAACTCTTGATCGGCACGGGCCTGTGCGGGGCGCTGACCACGTACTCGACGTTTTCGTACGAGACGCTGCGGCTGAACGAGACGGGCGCCGGGTTCCTCGCCGTCGCGAACGTGGTCGCGAGCGTCATGGCGGGCCTCGGGGCGGCGTTCGCGGGGGTTTCGTTCGCGGAAACTGTGTGGTCCTAGGCGACGGGCGAGCGCCCGCGCGTAGTAAGACTGTCTACAGCACTGTCGACCAACTCCCCAGAACTGGATCCCATGAGCGTCATCAACGTCGGGCAGGCCGTGGTCCTCGGAGTCGTCGAGGGGGTGACCGAATTCCTCCCCGTCTCCTCGACCGGCCACCTCAAGATCACCGAGGGGCTGATGGGTATCCCCGTCGACGACAACGCGGTGGTCGGCTTCTCGGCGGTCATTCAGGTCGGCGCGATCGCCGCCGTCCTCGTGTACTTCTTCAGGGACATCGTGCGGATCGTCTCCGCCTGGGGGCGTGGCCTGCGCCACCGCGAGGAGCGCTACCACCACGACTACAAGTTCGCCTGGTGGGTCATCTACGCGACCATCCCGATCGTGATCGTGGGCCTGGCGGCGAAGCCGCTCATCGAGGGGCCGCTCGCCTCGCTGTGGGTGGTCGCGGCCTCGCTGATCGTCGGCAGTGGCGTGATGTGGGCGGCGGACCAGATGGGCCGGCACAAGCGCGGCGAGGACGACACCACGTTCAAGGACGCGATGCTGGTCGGCTGCTCCCAGATCCTCGCCCTGCTCTTCCCGGGCTTCTCGCGCTCCGGCGCCACCATGTCCACGGCGCTCATCCTCGACCTCGACCGCGTCGCCGCCACCCGGCTCTCCTTCTTCCTCGGCATTCCCGCCCTGACCGGCGCCGGGCTGTACGAGCTGAAGGACGCCCTGGGTACGGGTGTCGGCGCCGCCCCGCTCGCCGTCGGCACGCTCGTCTCCTTCGTGGTCGCGTACGGCTCCATCGCCTGGCTGCTGAAGTTCATCGCCAGGCACTCCTTCAACGCCTTCGTGATCTACCGGCTCGTGATCGGCGTCGCACTGTTCGGCCTGCTCGGAGCGGGTGTGCTCAGCTGAGGCCGCCCGGGTGAACCCTTCCGCCGGTTGACAGCCGTCTCCTCTTCCGCGGAGGATCACCCTCGTGAACCTGTCAGACAGCCAGACAGGTGGTTCGGTGCCGCGGCGCGTCAGCGCCATGGAAGCGGTGCTCACCCACCTGCGCGGCGCCATCGAGCGCGGCGAGTACGCCATCGGCGACAAGCTCCCCTCCGAGGCGGAGCTCTGCCGCCGTCTGGAGGTCAGCCGCCCCGTGCTCCGCGAGGCGCTGCGGGCCCTGCAGGTGATGGGTCTGACCGTGTCCCGTACTGGCAAGGGCACCTTCGTCCTCGCCCACGCCGTCGAGGAACCCACCTTCGGCGACTACGCGGCAGGCGACCTCCTCGAAGTGCGCCGTCATGTCGAGATCCCCGTCGCCGGATACGCGGCGCTGCGCCGTACCCCGGAGAACCTCGACCAGCTCACCCATCTCCTGGCGCGCATGGAGGGGGAGACCGACACCACCGCGTGGGTGGCGATGGACACGGTCTTCCACATCGCCGTCGCCGAGGCCTCCCAGAACCCGGTCTTCCGCAAGGTCATCGAGGAGATCCGGGACGCACTGGCCCGCCAGTCGGCCTTCCTGAACGAACTCGGCGGCCGCCGTGAGCAGTCCAACCGCGAACACCGGGCGATCGTCGAGGCGCTGGTCGACGGAAGCGAGCACGACGCCGTGGAGGCCATGTCCCATCACCTCGACCGCGTCGAGACCACCCTCACCTCCATCGTGCATCCCGAGCGCGCGGACACCCCCAGGAAAGGCGGACCCGAGGCGTGAGCAAGCGGTCCCTGAAGCAGGAAACACCGGCGACGGCAGGCCATGTCGACGCCGGCCGGTACGGAGTGCGCACCCGGTTCCTTGGGATACCTACCGGAGCGGGCCCGTGAACCGGCCCATGCAGTACGGCAGTTCCCTCGCGGCGGCACCGGTGATCCGCGAGCCCCTGCACGCGCCCGTCGCCCATCTCGTACGCGGCGGGGTCATCGAAGGCATCCACTACGGCTCGGTGGTCGTGCTGGCCGCCGACGGCACCGTGGAGCTCCAGATCGGCGACATCGAGGCCGCCTTCTATCCGCGCTCGGCGGTCAAACCCTTCCAGGCGGCGGCGATGCTGAGGGCCGGGCTGCCGCTCGACGGCGAGCTGCTCTCGCTGGCCGCGGCCAGCCACTCCGGCGAGGAACGCCATCTGGCCGGGACCCGGCGGATCCTGGAGCTGGCCGGACTGACGGAGGACCGGCTGCGCAACGTCCCGGACCTGCCGTTCGACCCCGTCGTACGCGAGGCTTGGATCCGCGAGGGACGACTGCCCTCGCGGCTCGCGCAGAACTGCTCGGGCAAGCACGCCGCCATGCTGTACACGGCCAAGCTCAACGGCTGGTCGCTCGACGACTACCTCGACCCCGCGCACCCGCTCCAGCAGGCCATCGCGGAGGTCGTCGAGGACCTCACCGGACAGGCGATCGCACGGGTGACCGTCGACGGCTGCGGCGCGCCCCTGTTCTCCGTCTCGCTGCACGGACTCGCGCGGGCCGCGGCAGGGATCACCACCGCGGCCCCGGGCACCCCCGAGGCGCAGGTGGCCGACGCGATGCGCGAGCACGCCGAGATGGCATCCGGCTCAGGGCGCGACGTCGCCGCGCTGATGCGGGCCGTACCGGGGCTGCTCAGCAAGGACGGCTTCGAAGGCGTCCAGTTCGCGGCGCTGCCGGACGGCCGGTCCGTCGCCGTGAAGATTGCCGACGGCGCCGACCGGGCGCGGATCCCCGTGACCGCGGCTGCCCTGGCCCGCGCGGGAGTCGACCCGGCCGCCCTTGCCGGGTTCGGCGGTGCGCCGCTCCTCGGGGGTGGTGTGGTGGTCGGTCACATCCGCGCTGTGCGTGCGCTCGATCCGCTTTCGGCACGTGACATGTGCGCCTGAGCACTGTGTGAGGAGGGTTGTGGGGCGGGTGCGGGCCTGTTGTGGTTGGTCGCGCAGTTCCCCGCGCCCTCTTGGGGCGGCTGCCTCGTGGCCCGCGCCGGGGGCGGCCAGGTCGCCCTTGCCGAGCGGTGCGCCGCTCCTCGGGGGTGGTGTGGTGGTCGGTTGCATCCGCGCTGTGCGTGCGCTCGATCCGCTTTCGGCGCGTGACATGTGCGCCTGAGTGCTGTGTGAGGAGGGTTGTGGGGCGGGTGCGGGCCTGTTGTGGTTGGTCGCGCAGTTCCCCGCGCCCTCTTGGGGCGGCTGCCTCGTGGCCCGTGCCGGGGGCGGCCAGGTCGCCCTTGCCGAGCGGTGCGCCGCTCCTCGGGGGTGGTGTGGTGGTCGGTTGCATCCGCGCTGTGCGCGCGCTCGATCCGCTTTCGGCGCGTGACATGTGCGCCTGAGCGCGGCGCGAAGGGGACTTTGGGGCGTGCAGGCCCGCTGTCTCTTGCCTCCGCCTCTGTGCCTCACTCCCGCCGGCGCCGGCACGCGGTGCCGATCACGCCCGGGCGGGGCTTCTCGTCGTACGCCTTGATGCTGGACGGAGACCGCAACCGGCCCCGGAGGTGTCGAACTCGGCCTGGAGAACGGCCTGTTGCCCGCCGAACGCCCTGCGGATGCGTTCCGTCCCGAGGCACTCGCGGGCAGCGGTACCCGAAGGCCACCTCGCAGACACCGTCCTGCGGGCGGTCCGAGCCGCTGAGCACCAGGACCGGCCGCGCGGCACAATAGTGATCATGTCCCCGTCGCTGACCTTTCAGCCGGTCCTGGAACGCATCGCCGTCGAGATCGCGCAGACTCCCGGGCGCGGGCGGCCCGCCGACTACATCCCGGCGCTCGCCGCCTGCGACCCCCGCCGCTTCGGCATGGCCGTCGCCGAGCTCGACGGCACGGTGTACGGCGTGGGGGACTGGCGTCAGCCGTTCTCCACGCAGTCCATCACCAAGGTCTTCACCCTCGCCCTCGATCTGGCCCGTGAGGGCGACGAGTTGTGGGAGCACGTCGGCCGCGAGCCCTCCGGCAACGCCTTCAACTCCCTGGTGCAGTTGGAGTACGAGAACGGCATCCCGCGCAACCCGTTCATCAATGCGGGCGCCCTCGTGGTCACCGACCGGCTCCAGACCCAGACCGAAGACGCGGCAGGGTCCCTGCTCGCGTTCCTGCGCGCCGAGAGCGGCAACCAGAGCCTCGACTTCGACAAGGAGGTCGCCGCCTCCGAGGCCGCGCACGGCGACCGCAACGCGGCCCTCGCCCACTTCATGGCGTCGTACGGCAATATCGACAACCCCGTTCCGGTGCTGCTTGACCAGTACTTCCGGCAGTGCTCGATCGAGGCCTCCTGCGCCGATCTGGCGCTGGCCACCGGATTTCTGGCCAGACACGGCATCCGGTCCGACGGTTCCCGGCTGCTCACTCAGAGCCAGTCCAAACAGGTCAACGCGGTGATGCTCACGTGCGGCGCCTACGACGCGGCCGGCGAATTCGCGTACCGCGTGGGGCTGCCGGGCAAGAGCGGTGTCGGCGGCGGGATCATCGCGGTCGTACCGGGACGTTGCACGCTGTGCGTGTGGAGTCCGGGCCTCGACCAGCGCGGCAACTCCGTGGCGGGCGTCGCGGCACTCGACCGTTTCACGACGCTGACAGGGGTGTCCGTCTTCTGATCAGGCACCGCGACGGGGCTGTCCGCGCCAGGAACCGGCTCCCGTCGCGCGCGTCTCACACGGAGGTCACGCATAGGCCGCCGTACGGAGGGAAGTACGTCGCTTTACGGTCACCCGGCGTTGACACGCTTTCCGAGTGTTGGCCATGGCCTTTCCCGTCGATCTCCGCCGCTGTCAGGCTCTCGGTCTGGCCGGCTCCGCCTTTCTCGCTTTGGGGGGTGAGACGGCCGGAGCCCTGCCCGTGCGGGAGTTCCTCGCCCCCGAGTCCGCCGAGGCCGTACTCGGCCTGGTCGGCGTGTACTTCGGCGTCGTCCTGCTGATAGCGGCGTGGGCGCTCCTCGGCACCGTCGTACGCGGCCCCGAACCGCCGACTCCGCGCTCCCTGCTGCTCGTTCTGGCCGTCTGGGCGGCGCCGCTGCTGCTCGCGCCGCCGCTGTTCAGCCGGGATGTGTACAGCTACCTCGCGCAGGGCGCGATGGTCGACGCGCACATCGACGTGTACGCGCACGGACCCGCCCAGCTCGGCGGTCCACTCGCCGACGAGGTGGCGCCGGTGTGGCAGCAGAGCACGACGCCGTACGGCCCGGCCTTCCTCGCCGTCGCCTCCGCGCTGTCCGGACTCACGCGCGGGGAGATCCCCGCCGGACTGCTCGGCATGCGCCTGGTCGCGCTGCTCGGCGTCGCGCTGATGGCGGCGGCGCTGCCCCGCCTCGCCCGGCACAGCGGTGCGGATCCGGCCGCCGCGCTGTGGCTGGGCGCTCTCAACCCCCTCGTCCTGCTGCACCTGATCGCCGGCGCGCACAACGACGCCATCATGCTCGGACTGCTCGGCGTCGGACTGGTGGCCGCACGCGGCCGGTGGCCCGTCCTGGGCGTCGTCCTCATCACCCTCGCGGCGCTGGTCAAGGCACCCGCCGCACTCGGCCTGCTGGCGGTGATCGCGCTGCGCGGGCGGCGGGGGCTGGTGCCGTCCGTCCTGACCACCACCTTCGCCGCTCTCGCCACCACGGCCGTGGTGACCGCCGTGACTGGTACGGGCTACGGCTGGATCGCGGCTCTCAAGACCCCCGTGTCCCCGCAGAACTGGTCGCTCACCAGCCTGCTCGGCCGAGCCACCGGCACCCTGCTCGAAAGACTCGGCAGCGGACTCGCCCCTCTGGCCCTCCCCGCCTGGCACACCGCCGGACTCGTGCTGACCGTGCTCATCGTCCTCTTCATATGGCTGCGCCTCAGGCCCGGACCGATCTACGCACTGGGCCTGAGTCTGGCCGCCGTGGCCGTGTTCGGCCCGGCGATCAGGCCCTGGTACGCGCTGTGGGGGCTGTTCCTCATCGCCGCCGCGGCGCCCAGCGGCTCGGTACGCCACCGGGTCGCGGCCGCGAGCGGAGTGCTCGCCCTCGCCGTGCTGCCCAGCGGGTACGCGCCGGACGCCCAACAGGTGATCCTGGCCGTCTCCGGCGGTCTGCTCGCCCTCGTCGTGCTCTGGCAGGCCCATCAAGCGGCGCAGGCGCCGGTACTGGAGCGCACCGCATGAGACGCCCCCGCACCTTCCCCGGCATGTCCTGGAGGCTTCCCTCGGCCTCTCCCCGGCGTCCCCGCACGGACCGGGGACGCCTGTTCCTGGTGCTGGGACTCGCCGCCGCCGTCACCGTGTTCACCACCACCGTGCCGCTGCTGCGCGACTGGTTCGACCTGCGCGTCTACTACGGGACGATCGACGCCTGGGCACACCATGACGGCCGGATCTACGACTACCTCGTGCCCGGGACGACGTACGGCTTCACCTATCCGCCGTTCGCGGCCCTCAGCATGCTGCCGATGGCGCTGGTCGGACTGCACACCGCGATCGCCATCGGGCTGCTGCTCAACCTGGCCGCGCTCGCCGCCGTGGTGTGGGTCCTGGCCGGGCCCGCGCTGCGCCGGTACGGCTGGTTCGGGTTCGCCATGGCGGCCTGCCTGCTGGCCCTGTTCGAACCGGTCCGCGACACCTTCAGCTTCGGCCAGGTGAACCTGCTGCTCCTGGCCCTCGTCCTGAGCGACGCGTGGCTGCTGTCCACCGGCCGGGGCCGCCGCGCGGGCGTCGGAATCGGCCTCGCCGCCGCCATCAAGCTCACCCCCGCGATCTTCATTGGCATGCTGTTGCTCGCCCGTCGATGGCGCGCCGCGGGCGTCGCGACGGCTGTCGCCGCGGCGGCCACCGCCCTGGCTGCCTGGGTGGCGCCGGACGCCTCGCGTTTCTACTGGACCCACGCACTGTGGGACACGGACCGCATCGGACGCCTCGGCTATGTCTCCAACCAGTCGCTCCAGGGCGTACTGGCGCGGCTCGCGGCACCGGGCGAACCGAGCATGGCGCTCTGGGCGACGGCCGCCGTGCTGGTCCTGTGCGTATGGGCCCGGCGGACCTCGCGTGCCGTGGCCGACGAGGACTGGATCGCCGCGTTCGCCCTCACCGGCCTCACGGCCTGCCTCGTCAGCCCGATCACTTGGGTGCACCACCTCGTCTGGCTGCTGCCGTCCTTCGCCGTGCTGCTGCGCGGCAGCCGGGTGCGGACCGCGGGAATCCTGTACGCGATCCTGTGCAGCAGCGTGGTGTGGCTGTGGTTCCACGACGCGTCCGGCCTCGACGGTTTCATCGGCAGCAACGCCTATACGTGGATCACGCTCGGGCTGCTGCTGTGGCTGCCCGTTGGTCAGCCGGGCGTCGGCCGTCCGCCCCTGTTCCGCAGGGCCAGGGCCACAATTCCCGCGCCCAGACAGGCCGCGCCCGCAATCGCGGCGGCAGCCCAGGGCCGGCCGGGTCCGTCGGCCGCGGGCAGCGCGGCCGGGAGAGCGGCCGGCGCCGCCGTCGGCACGGGACGCGTGTCGAGGAGCGAGCCGACGGGTTCGACGCGTCCGGACGCCTTGAAACCCCAGTCGAGCAGTGAGCGGGCCTCCTCGTACACCGCGAACCCGCCGCCCTCCTGAGGGTTCATCACCGTGACGATCACGGTGTGGCCGCCCCGGCGCGCGGCGGCCACGAGTGTGCTGCCCGCGTTGCTGGTGGAGCCGTTCTTGACGCCGACCAGGCCCGGGTACGGCTCCACCCCGTCGGCGCCGGTCAGCAACCGGTTGGTGTTCTCGATCTCGTACGACCAGCCGCCCCCGCCGGGGAACCTGGCCTCGGCGGTGGAGCAGTACCGCGCGAACTCGGCGTTGCGCAGCCCGGCCCGGCCGAACACCGCGAGGTCGTACGCCGACGAGACCTGCCCCGGCGTGTCGTATCCGTCGGGGGACAGGACGTGCGTGTCGAGGGCACCCAGAGCGCGGGCCTTGGCCTGCATGTCGGCGGCCGTGGTGCGCCAGCCGCCGTTCATCGCGGCCAGCACATGGACGGCGTCGTTTCCGGAGTTCAGGAAGACACCGCGCCACAGGTCCGCCACCTGGTAGGTGTGTCCCTCGGCGACGCCCACCAGGCTGCTGCCGTCGCCGATGCCCCGTAGTTCCTTCTCGGTGACGGTGTGCCGGATACCGCCGGGCAGCAGCGGGAGCACCGTGAGGGCGAAGAGGGTCTTCAAGGTGCTGGCGGGCGGCAGTTTGCGGTGCGCGTCGTGGGCGGCGAGTACTTCGCCGGTGCGGGCGTCGGCCACCAGCCACGACAGTGCGGAGACGTCGTCGGGGATCTCGGGCGCTCCGGGCCGTGGCCGTACCTGCGTCCCGGCCCGGTGCAGCGGCGGCTGTGAGGCCGAGGCTTTGGGTGTCCCCGGGTCCGTACCGGCTTGGGCAAAGGCCGCACTCGGTGCGAGAGCCGCGGCGCTCGGCGCGAGGGCCAGGGCGCCGGCCGCGCAGACGGCGGAACAGCAGACGGCGGCGCGGGAAGAGAATCCGATGGTCATTCCGCAAACGTAGGAACCGGCACGCCCTGCGCCTGGCTGCCAGGCCACAGCGGCGGGATCGAGCACCCGGATGCCGCATGTGGGCAAGGTCAGGAGGGCAGCGTCGGGTGGACCTGGCGGAGGAAGGCCGCGTTGTCCGGGGTGGCGCGCATCCGCTCAAGGAGGGTTTCCAGGCCGGCCTGGCCGTCCCGTGTCTGCAGGGCGCGGCGCAGTCCTCGTACGGTGTTCAACTCGGCGGCGGGTACGAGGAGTTCCTCGCGCCGGGTGCCGGAAGGAGTGATGTCGACGGCCGGGAACACTCGCCTGGAGGCCAGGGTGCGGTCGAGGCGGAGCTCCATGTTGCCGGTGCTCTTGAGCTCTTCGAAGAAGTAGTCGTCGGCACGGGAGCCGGTCTCCACCAGGGCGGTGGCGAGGATGGTGAGGGAGCCGCCCTCCTCGGCCAGGCGTGCGGCGCCGAAGAACCGCTTGGGGCCGTGCACCGCGGCCGCGTCGACGCCGCCGCTGAGGGTGCGGCCACCGGAGGCGGCCGCGTTGTTGTGCGCCCGGCACAGCCGGGTGAGCGAGTCCATCAGGATGACGACGTCCCCGCCCTGTTCGACGAGCCGCTTGGCGCGCTCGATGACGAGTTCGGCGAGTGCGATGTGGTGCTTGGGCGTCTGGTCGAAGGTCGAGGCGAACACCTCGCCCCGGACGGAGCGCCGCATGTCGGTCACTTCTTCCGGCCGCTCGTCGAGCAGCAGCACCATCAGGTGGATCTCGGGATGGTTGCCCGCGATGGCCGCGGCGAGCTGCTGGAGCAGTACTGTCTTGCCGGTCTTGGGCGGGGCGACGAGCAGTCCGCGCTGGCCCTTGCCGACCGGTGCGACCAGGTCGACGACGCGTCCGGCCAGACCGCTCGCGGGGTGCTCCAGGCGGAGCCGGTCACGGGGGTGCAGCGGGGTGAGGTCATGGAAGTGCGGGCGGCGGCGAAGCTCTTCGGGCGTACGCCCGTTGATCCGCTCCACCTCGGTGAGGGCGCGGGCCCCGCCGCGTACGCCTTCGACGGTGTCGCCCTTGCGCAGGCCGTAACGGCGGATCAGCGCGGCGGACACCTGGACGTCGGTCGGTGTGGGCAGGCAGCTCGTGGCGGCGCGCAGGTACCCCTGACCGTTGTTCGCGATGTCGAGGACACCGCCCGCGTGCGCCGGGAGCTGCTTCTGTCGTACTGGAGGTTCGAGTGTGGTGGTCATGATGTGGGGTCCTTTCGAGGACGGGTTCATGAGGTCATGAGGAAGGGAGGGGGATGTGCCGGGGGAGGCGGCGTGCTCACGCCTCCGTGCGGCGGGGAGACATCACCTCGCGTACGGCGGACGGCAGGATCTGCCGGTGGCCGCGCTCAAGAGGTGATGTGCTGGAAAGCTGTTCCGCCGGTCGGCAAGCGAGGGGCGTGTCAGCGAGAAGAAGTGGAACAGGCACCGGCGCCCGAGACGGGGCGTACACAAGTGCTGATGGCACTGTAGCACCCCGTGGCCGGGCTCGGCTGTGATGTGAGTCTCAGAGGCCCGCGAGCAGGCCGTACAGCAGCGGGATACGCGGTTCGGTCTCCGGCAGCCGCCACCATCCGGACGGGGTACGGGTCATCTGCGGCCACCGTGGCCAGGGCAGCTCGTCGCTCTCCCGCAGCCGCCGAATCCGCAGGCCCGCCCCGATCAGCGCGTTGACGACGTCGTCCAGCCCGTGCATCCACTCGTAGCTGTCGGTCGCGCCGTTTACGGCCGGACCGTCCGTGTAGGTGTACGTCGCATCCCGGTGGACGGCGTCCCGGCCGCCCAAGTAGTCGTGCCGCAGGAGCAGTTCACCCCTCTCGCCCTCGGCCGGCTTGGGGCCCAGCGAGTTGAGCAGGGGATGGAACTCGGCGATGTACAACCGCCCCTCGGGGCAAAGGAGTTCGGCGATGGTGGTGGCCCAGCGGTCCAGGTCGGGCAGATAGCACAGGGCACCCTTGCCGGTGTACACGACGTCGAACTTCCGCCCTCCCAGGGCCTCGACGGCGTCGTACACATTGGCCCGTACGTACGCGACGTCGGCGCCCGCCCGTGCCGCGATGTCCGCCGCGGCCGCCACGGATGCCTCGGAGATGTCGAGGCCGACGGCGCGGGCGCCGCGTTCGGCGAGGGCGATCGTCTCGGTGCCGAGATGGCATTGGAGGTGGAGCACATCGAGGCCGGCCAGTTCACCGAGGTCCTCCCACTCGAAGGCGGCGAACCAGCGGGCCGGGTCGAGTTTCTCGTGCAGCCCGTAGAAGCGGCTGGCGAGGTGGATGGGGGTGCGCGCGTCCCAGTTGGCCTGGTTGGCCCGCATCATCCGCTCGTGCTCGTGCTCGTGCTCGTGTCCGTCGGCCGTCTCGGTCATCTCGGTCATGGGGACATCCAATCGTGCGCGGCCCGGGTGCCGTGACGAGAACGCCGGATGCGTCCGGTCGTACGCACGCGAACCTGGAAGGGTGTCGATTCGGCGCCGACCCGTTCGTTGGTGGGGTGCAGCAAGTTCATGAACACCGGGAGGAACCCATAAAGGACATGCTGCTGGTCTGTGGTGACGACACCCTGGACGCCTCCGGCATGGCGCCCGTCGAACCCTGGGTCGAGGAGCTGGGCGCCGAGCGCGGCGTACGGCTGCACGGCCACCGGCTTCGGCTCCCCGCCGACGCGGTCACCGTCCGGGTACGCGATGGTGAAGTGCTGCGCACCGACAGGCCGTTCGCGGAGACCAAGGAGCACATCGCCGGTTACGACATCCTCGAGTGCGACACCCTGGAGGAGGCCGTGGAGGCGGCCGCCAAGCACCCCGTGGTGAGTGTCGGTGCCATGGAGGTGCGCGCCTTCTGGGACGACGAGGACGCCGAGGCGGAGATCCGCCGGATCGACGCGGAGCTCACCGCCGCCGGCCGGGAGCGGGACTTCGACCGGGCGATGGCCTGTTACGCCCCGGACGTCGAGGTCTTCCACCCCGTGAGCGGTCTGGAGCAGAGCGGGATCGAGGCACTCCGCAAGGCGGAGGAGCTGTGGTTCTCGACGCTGACCGGGCCCGTGGAGCGTGAGGTGCTCGACTTCCACGTCCGGGTCGACGAGAGCGTCGCGTTCAGCCACGCGCTCGTGCGGATGCGCGCCACGCTGGCCGGCGGTCAGTCGCTGGACACCACGGCGCGGGTCACCACGGGCTACCGAGCGGCGGGCGACCGCTGGCAGATCGTCCACCAGCACACATCGGTCCCCTTCGACGCCGGAATCACGGGGAGCCCGTCATGAAGTACGCGCTGTTCATCAGCACAACTCGGAGCGCGCGGATTCCCCAGGGCATCCGGCGCGCTCAGTCACTGCCTCAGCGTCTCGCCGTCGGATTGGCTATCGCCCGAGGTCGAAGATCCCGTACGCGAAGCCTTCCGCGGTGAGGGCCCCTCCGTCGGCACGGACGCCGGACACCTCAAGCGGTCGTGGCTCCGCCGGGATGTCGTACGTGTAACTCACCGCATTGCGCTGCGGATTGACGACGACGAGGTATCGCCCGCCCCGGACGTAGACGAACGGGTATCCGGCGTGCAGGACTTCCACCGAGCCGTCGGAGCCGAGTTCCGGTGTCGCTTTGCGCAGGGCGATGAGTCGGCGTACGAAATGGAGCAGCGAGGTGTCGTCGGCGCGTTGGGCGGCGACCGTGGGGCGGTCGGGCGCCGGATCGAGCGGGAGGTAGAGGCGGTCGGCGGGGGCGGGGGAGAAACCGGCGTTCGGGCCGTCGTCCCACTGCATCGGGGTACGGGAGCCCGCGCGGTTGTAGCGGGGACCCAGCACGCTGCCCTCCTTGTCGGGGAGGCCCGGGACGTAGCGCATGCCGATCTCGTCGCCGTAGTAGATCGCCGGAAGGGTCGGCCAGGAGAGCTGGAAGGCGAAGGCGGCGGGGAGCTGTTCGGCCGAGCGGGGGCCGCAGTTGAGGCGGGAGAAGTCGTGGTTGGCGGTCGGGAGGGAGATGAAGCCGCGGTCGGCCACGGCGGCCGACGCCTCGCGCCAGGCCTCGACGAACGGGCGGGGCGAGCCCTTGCCGCTCGGGTCGAAGAAGCAGTCGAGCGGGTCCCAGGACTCAGTGACCGTGCCGGCCGCGTTGCTCCACAACGAGCGCAGGGCGCCTCCGTCGGTGGGGCCGCCGAACTGGAGGAAGAAGTCCGCGTGGAAGCCCGCGGGAACGGACACCTCGGGTTCGCCCCACTCGGAGAGCAGCACCGCGTCCGGATGTGTGTTGTCCAGCCAGTGTCGCAGCTCCGTCCAGATGCTCGCCGTCTCGGTCCTGCCCGGGTCGTCCTTGACGAGCGATGCGGCCATGTCGACACGGAAGCCGGACAGGCCCAGGCCGAGCCAGTGGTCCATGATCGAGCGGAGTGCGGCGCGATTCGCCCGCGGGCCGTCGGCGTCGACCGGCTGACGCCACGGCTCCGCCGGATTCTCGCGCCCGTAACCGAAGTTGAGGGCGGGCTGAAAGGCGAAGAAGTTCGGGAGGTACGCGCCGGGGCGGCTGCCGGGGGAGGGGATGAAACCGTCCTGGTGGGCGTCCGGCGCCCAGATGTACCGGTCGTCTCCCGGGACGTCCGCCGAAGCCGTGAACCACGGGTGCTCGTCGGAGGTGTGACCGGCCACGAGATCCAGCAGTACGCGGATACCGCGGCAGCCCGCCTCCTCGACCAGCTTGGCGAACTCGTCGTTCGAGCCGTAGCGGGGCGCGACGCTCAGGTAGTCGGAGACGTCGTATCCGGCGTCCCGGAACGGTGAGACGAAGCAGGGGTTGAGCCAGACGGTGTTGACGCCCAGCCACGCGAGGTGGGCGAGACGCTCGGCGATTCCGTTGAAGTCGCCGATGCCGTCGCCGTTCGAGTCGGCGAACGACTGCGGGTAGATCTGGTAGAAGACGGCGTTGGCCAGCCAGGCGGGCGCGGCGCGGAACGAAGTCATGAAGTGGACCATAAGCCAGCACACGGGGCACACGCTGCCCCTAAGGTGAGCTGGATGTTCACCCCTCAGGGTCCCACCCTCCGCGAACTGGCCGTGCAGGCTCTTTCGTCCATCGAGCACGGCTACGACCTGCTCGCGCCGAAGTTCGACCACACGCCATTCCGGACACCGGACTCGATCCTCGACGCCGTGGCCTCGGCGCTGGACCGGATCGGCCCCTTCGACCACGGGCTCGACCTCTGCTGCGGAACCGGCGCGGGGATGCAGGTACTGCGCGAGCTGTGCCGGGGGAGTGTCACCGGGGTGGACATCAGCGCGGGGATGCTCGCCGTGGGGCGGGAGCGGGCGGATGCCGCCCGTACGTGGGATCGCGCGGAGGGTGAGGTGCCGAGGCACGCACTTCCCGGTGGGCAGGACCGGGCGGACGCCGACGGGCAGGGCGGCGCCGACGTGCAGGGGCATGGGAGCTCCGGTGGGCAAGGGCACGTGAGCCCCGGCGTCCGGGGGCAGACGGGCCCCGGTGCGCAGGGTCATGTGAGCCCCGGCGCGCAGGGTTGCGTGAACCCGAGCGTGCAGGGGCAGGCGGGTGCCGGACTGCAGGGCAACGCGAACCCCAGCACGCAAGGACACTTGACCCCCGGTGGGCAGGAGCCGGTGAGTGCCGGTGTTCGGCAGCACGTGAGTCCTGGTGGGCGCGAGCAGGCGCGCCCCGACCACGCGCCTCGCGTCACGTGGGTGCGCGGTGACGCGCGCGCCCTGCCCTTCGCGGCCGCCTTCGACCTGGTGGTGAGCTTCGGCGCGTTCGGGCACTTCCTGCCGCGTGAGTTGCCGGGGATGTTCGCCCAGGTCCACTCCGTGCTGAGGCCGGGCGGTCGCTTCGCGTTCCCGATCGTGGCTCCGCACCGGCCGAGCTCGCCCTGGTACTGGGCCCTGCTGGGCTTCGACGCGGCCATGCGGGTGCGCAACGCGTTGTGGCGGCCGCCGTTCGTCATGTACTACCGGGCGTTTCGGCTCGACGAGGTACGTCGGGAGCTGACACGGGCCGGATTCGACGTCGAACTGCAGACCCTGCCCGAGTTCGGCAGGCGGCCGGACGGCAGCCCGCGGTGCCGGCTGGTCGTGGCCACACGGGAGAGCGACCCGACGCCCGCGTAGATCCCCAGATCCCCAGATCCCCAGATCCCCAGATCCCCAGATCCCCAGATCCCCCGGTCATGGCGGACGCTTGACCAGAGTAGCGTTTGTTTTTCCAACTCACTCGGCTATGGTGAGTCTGCTTTCCAAACCAAGCAGCTCGAGACCCCGTCTCAAGGCTCACTCCAGAACCGACTGTGCGAGGAACCGCGATGAGGGCCGCACCACCCGACAGCACACACGCCACGAACGCCACGAACGCTACGAACGGCACGCACGACACGTATGACGCCGTGACCTCTATAGACCCCCTGTGGTGGTCCTGGGAGGGCGCACACGGTGGACACGTGGCGGCCACCGTGCTCGCCGCCGTACGCGATCGCGCAGCCGCCGTAGGGATACGCCCCGCGCGTGCCCTGACCACCCACTTTCTGGCCCCGGTCGACGCACGCCCGATCGCTCTCTCCGTGGCTGTCCCGTCGGCCGGGCGCCGCGCCGCGACCTGCGCGTTCACCGGCCACCAGGACGGGAAGCCGGTGCTCGCCGGCTCGGCGCTGTTCGGCCAGGCCCGCCCGGGACCCTCGTACGAGGGAAAAACCGCCCCCGAAGTGCCGAGTCCGGCGGACTGCCCGCCCCTCGACCTGCCCGCCGGGCTGGCGCCCTTCGCCGAACAGGTGGAGCTGCGCCCCGCCACCGAGGACCTACCGCTCGCCGGGGGCGAGAAGGCCGAACTCCTCGCGTGGGTGCGGTTCGCCGACGGCCGGCCCCTGGACGCGGGCGCGGTCGTGACCCTCACCGACGTCCTGCCGCCCGCCCTCTACGCGCGATGGCGCACCCCGCGCCCCGTGCCGACCGCGGAGCTGACCGTTCATTTCACCGACGCACTGGATGCGGGCGCTCCGGAGGGCTGGGCCCTGGTCCGGATCCGTACCGAGCAGGCCGGCAGCGGCTGGGCCATCGACGACAGTACGGTGTGGTCGGTGGACGGCCGGCTGCTGGCCGTGGCCAGGCAGGCGCGCGTGGTCCGGAGCACGCAGGACCAGGAGCCCGGCGACGGCCGGACCGCGGTGTCGGGTGGGTTGAACCATGGCAACTGATCTCCGCGAGAAGACCGGTGCCCACGTCACGCACGGCAGCCGCCCCTTGCCGGTCCTGGTCGCCGCCTGCCTGGGCCTGTTCACCGTCTTCCTTCAGACCACCCAGACCATCGGCACCCTCAGCGCCGTACAGGACGACCTCCACATCGCCTCGGCGGACCTCGTGTGGGTGGCCAGCATGTATACGCTGGTGGTCGCGTCCTGCGTGCTGGGCGCGGGTGCGCTCGCCGACCGATGGGGGCGACGGCGCGTCTTCCTCGCCGGGGCCGCAGCGATGGCGGTGGGCGGAGTGATCCTGGTCTTCGCCGGGAGCCTGGCCGTCGTTCTCGTCGGGCAGGCGGTCGCAGGGCTCGGCGGCGCACTGATCACCCCCAGTTCCCTCGCGCTCATCACGCACGCCGTGCCCGACCCCCGGCGCCGCGCCGGAGCAATAGCCGCCTGGGCGGCCACCTCCGGGCTCGGCCTCGCCATCGGCCCCGTCACCGCGGGGCTCGCCCTGCGCTGGTGGAGCTGGCACACCGCGTTCTGGCTCAACCTCGTCGTCGCCGCGCTCGGGGCGGCGGTCGCACTCCGCTCTGTGCCGGAGTCCCGGAACTCTGCCCAACGGTTCGACTGGACAGGACAGTTGACGTCCATGGGCGGGCTCGCCCTGATGGTCTTCTGGCTGATCGACGGCGGCCATCACGGCTACGGCTCGGGTCGGGCGCTCATGGCCGCTGCCGGGGCGGTCGTGCTCCTCGCCGCCTTCGCGACGGTCGAACTGCGCCGCACCGCCCCGATGATCGACCTGCGCCTGCTGCGCGACCCCTCCTATGCCGGCTCGCTGCTGCTCGCCGCGACCGTCATGTTCGCCTTCGTCGGCCTCGCCGTCCTTGAGGTGCTGTGGCTGCAACGGGTCCGGGGGCTGAGCGCGCTCCAGGTGGGCACCCAACTCCTCGCGGAATTCGGCACGTTCATCGCCGCCTCGGTGCTCGCGGGACTGCTCCTGCGCCGTCTCGGACCGCGCACGCTGATCACTGTGGGGATGCTGATCGCGGCCGTCGGAGCCACGCTCTTCGCGCGCGTGGACGCCGGCACGACCTTCAGCGGATACGCCGCGGCCCTCGTCCTCTTCGGCCTCGGCTGCGGTCTCGTCAACGCGCCGTCCACCGCACTCGCCGTCAGCCACGTCCCGCGCGGCCGCGAGGGCGAGGCGGGCGGCACGGTGAACGCCGCCCGGCAGATCGGCGCCGTCCTGGGCACCAGCATCCTCGGCACGCTGATGACCTCGCGCTTCGACGACCACGCCACCCAGGTCAGCGACCCACGGGTCGCCTTCAGTAACGCGATCGGCTATGCGGCGTGGGTCGTGGTGGGGGTGCTGGTGGTCGGCACCGCGCTGTCGCTCGGGCTCTCCGGATGGGCCCGGCGCGCCCCCGCACCACGCCCGGCCGGGCAGCACTGACGACAAACCGCCCTGTCCCCCGGCCCTGGGTCGCAGGGGCAGGCCGATCGGGCACCACGCCCGCCGAGGACCGTCAGTCCGCCGTCCCGCTCCGCGTCGTCAGGTCAGCCACGGACGAAGTCGAGAAGGTAGCCGTTGAAGGCCTGCTCGTACGCGCCCACAATGCCGTGGGAGCCGCCCGGATAGACCTTCAGCGTCGCGTCCTTGACGAGCTGGGCCGTCTTGAGGGACGCCGCCGCGATCGGCACGATCTGGTCGTCGTCGGCGTGCACGACGAGCGTCGGCACATCGATCCGGGCCAGGTCCTCGGTGAAGTCGGTCTCCGAGAACTGCTCGACACAGTCGTACGCCGCCTTCAGCCCGGCCTGCATGCCCTGGAGCCAGAACTCGTCACGCTTGCCCTGCGAGACCGTGGAGCCCTCGCGATTGGCGCCGTAGAACGGTGAACTCAGCTCCTGGAAGAACTGCGAACGGTCCGCCGCGACCCCGGCACGGATCTCGTCGAACGCCTCGATGGGCGTGCCCTCCGGATTGGTGTCCGTCTTCAGCATCAGCGGTGGAACCGCTCCCACCAACACCGCCTTGGCGACCCGCGCGGAGCCGTGCCGGCTGATGTACCGGGCCACCTCGCCGCCGCCGGTCGAATGCCCCACCAGGATCGCGTCGTTGAGATTGAGCGACTCGATGAGTTCGGCCAGGTCGTCGGCGTACTGGTCCATGTGGTTGCCCTGCCACGGCTGCGCGGAGCGACCGTGGCCGCGGCGGTCGTGCGCCACGGCGCGGAAGCCGTTGTCGGCGACCAGCTTCAACTGCCCGTCCCAGGCGTCGGCATTGAGCGGCCAGCCGTGACTGAAGACGACGGGCTGACCGGTGCCCCAGTCCTTGTAGTAGAGGTCGGTCCCGTCAGAGGTGGTGAACGTGCCCATAAGGCTTCCCTTTCGAGAGTTCGTCGAGGTGACCGACGAACGTCGGTTCGCGCCAGGCGAAGCGGGCGGATCACCTCCGGCGCCGTGACCACGACCTCCCGCCCTCCGTGGTCGATGGCCGGCACGCGTCCGTGGCCCGGGTTCTCGGCATCGACCTTCACCTCGTACAATTATGCGCTTATGTCATAGTCTCCAGGATCCCCGGAGTGTGCAACGCGTCCCGCAACGCCGAACGCGGCCCAGGAGTAGTGGATCATCGAGCAGCTTCTCGAAGGCGCCCGCGCGACCCTGGCCTGACTGGTCGGGCGCACCCGCGCATAGGCACGGTCGCCCGGGGTTCGAGACACGGAAGCGGGCGCGCTACGAGTCACTGCACCGACCCGGCCGACTTCTACGCCGCGTGCGACACCGGCCGCCCGGCCGTGCGCCATACCGACGGCGCCGGCGGCATCCCCTTCGGGCGGGGCAGGCCGGCTGCCGTGCGCGTGGCCCTCGCCGCCTACGCCCGCCGCTCGGGACTGCCCGAGCAGCGGACGTACGACGAGGCGGTGGTCAACGCCGTGCGCTCACGGCATGTGGGTGGTGCGGCGGTTGAGCGACCTCGTCGCCGAGGATCTCGGTCCCTCGGGCTCAGTCGTACGCATGCACTTCCGCCGTCCAGAGGATCTCACCCAGCCGCCGGCAGGGTGAACTCGTAGACGAGTGCGTCCTGTTGGGCGTCCACGACAAGGTCGGTGATCTCCAGTGGCCGGTGGTACTGATCGTGCACGCGCCGGGTGACCTTCACCGACTCGGGGAGTTGGGTGATCGAGTCCCGGTGGTGCAGGGTCAGCCCTGCCTTGCGCATCCAGTCGTAGGCGCGCCCCAGTTGCGCCGACGCGGTGCCGTCGGCCCGGTCACGGTAGCGGGCCAGCTCCTCCACCTCGGTCACCGCGACGGCGGAGAAGGACGTCACGGCCGTACGCTGACCGCTCCCGTCCGCCGCGGCCGACTCGTAGCGGTGCACCAGCGTCGGCAGCCGCGGGGGGAGTCCCAGGGCGTGCGCGTGTTCCGGTGGCGGAGCCTCCCAGGTCACGGTGGTCCGCGGGATGCTGCCCGGTTCGGGGGTGTGCGCCCCCAGCGGAAAGTCCAGTGACGGGACGTGCTCAGCCGTGCTGCCGGGCAGTGTCGCGTGGCTGCCGCGCCGGTCGGTGGAGACCAGACCGCCGCGCCGCAACATGTTCAGCGCCTGGCGTACGGTCTCGCGGCTCACGCCGAACCGATTGGCCAACTCCCTTTCTCCCGGCAGGCGCTCGCCGGGCGGAATGGTCCCGTCGCGCAGATCGCCGAGCAGCTGAGCGGCGATCCGCGAATAACGGGGCTCGTGGTCGGATGGGTGGACGGTGCGGGCCATGTCCGCGCCCCTCCTGCGTGTGAAAACAAACGTGTAGTGACAACCCAGACGTGGTGACGAAACGTAGCCGTGCGGGCTCATTGCGCGACCAGTCTATGCATTGGTCTAAACCACCAGGGAAGGGTGGTCGGGCAGTTCGGCCGATTTCAGTCCGCGGCCTCCGCTTGGCCAGACGCGTTCACAGCGTGCCGTACAGGGCGTCCACAAGCGCCATCTTCCTTGGGTCGTCGGCGATGTGCGGGCCCATGCGGTTCATGACGTACCCCAGGGAGATGCCTGCCTCCGGATCGGCGAGTCCGCAGGAGCCACCGAAGCCGTCATGTCCGAAAGCCCTCGGGTTGGGCCCGAACGAACCGTTGGGTCCGCTCAGCCACAATCCGAGCCCGATCTCCGTCTCGTACTGGAACCCGGCGCCCACCACCAGGTCACGGCAACTGCCCTGCCCCTCGCGCACCCGCTCGGCGGCCTCGGGTGAGAGCACCCGCCGTGAGCCGTACGAGCCCCGCCCGGCGAGGATCCCGTACAGCGCGGCGATCGCTCGCGCCGTGCCATGGCCGTTCGCGGCCGGGATCTCGGCGGCCCGCCACCGGGAAGTGTTGGCCTCGGTGGCGGCGATGAGCGGATTGCTGAGGGCCGCCAGCGCCACGGGCGTCAACTTCGCGAGGAGCGCCGCCTGTTCGCTGGTCGTAGCGGACCGCTGACGCACCAGCTCGGCTGCCCGCCCCGACTCCTTCTCCGGCAGCCCGATGGTGAAGTCGATCCCGAGCGGCCCGGTCACCTCCCGCTCCAGGAACGCGCCCGGCAGCAAGCCCGAAACCCGCCGCACCACCTCACCGACCAGGTGGCCGAACGTGATCGGGTGATAGCCGGACCGCGACCCCGGCTCCCACCAGGGTTCCTGCGCCGCAAGGCGTTCGACGGTCAGCTCCCAGTCCAGGAGCTGGGCGAGAGAGTGCGGCTCGCGCAGCCCGGCCAGCCCGGCGCGGTGCGACAGCAGGTGTCGTACGAGCACCGACTCCTTGCCCGCCGCCGCGAACTCCGGCCAGTACGCGGCCACCGGGGCGTCGAGGTCGAGCAGCCCGCGGTCGGCCAGGATGTGCGCGCACAGGGCGGTCGGACCCTTCGACGTCGACCACACGTTGACCAGGGTCTCCCGCTCCCAGGCCCGGGTGCGCGCCCCGTCCGCCCAGCCGCCCCAGAGGTCCACCACGGTCTCGCCGTCGAGTGTGACCGTCACGGCCGCGCCCAGCTCGCCTCGGTCGCGGAAGTTCTCCTCGAACGCGCCGCGCACCGCCGAGAAGCGCGGGTCGCAGTGGCCTTGAACGTGCGGCGCGTACTGGGACATGGGACCTCCGTCGCCCGTGGGGAGGCCCGGAGCCGGATCCGGGCGGGTCGACCGTACCGCAGGGAACGTACCGACTGGTTGGACGGGTTGGCGGCGGCCGGACCGCATTCGTCATCGCGTGATCTCCCGCAGGCCACCCAACACCCGTACTGTGCTGCCCAGTTGACCGATCAGTCGCAGGAGGCACGGGAACAATGCGGAGACATGTGAAGGTGTTGGCACGTATCGGAATCGCGGTGGCGACGGCGAGTGTGCTGGCCCTTGCCACCGGCCCCCAGGCGACGGCCGCGGACCTGTCGTACTCGTCCAGCACCTCCGTGGGCGTCCACAACGCCTACGACAAGGCGAAGTACCCCTACTTCGCCGACGCCCTCGACTCCGGCGCCGGAATGCTCGAACTCGACGTGTGGACCAATGTGTTCGGCGTCTCCTGGCGGGTCTCGCACGACAACCCGTTCGGCAACGACAACAACTGCGTGAACGCGGCCAAGGCTTCCGAACTGCGCACCAAGGCCACCAACAGTGACCTCGCAGGCTGCCTCGCCGACATCAAGGCCTGGCACGACGCGCACCCCGGACACCGGCCCATCCAGCTGAAGATAGAGATGAAGGACGGCTTCCTGGGCACCAGTGGCCGTGGGCCCGCCCAGTTGGACGCCCTGCTCACCTCGAAGCTCGGCGACGCCCTGCTCCGCCCCGCCGACGTCGTCGGTTCCCACTCCGACCTGGACACGGCCGTCCGCGCCGACGGCTGGCCCGCGCGCTCCGCCCTGGCGGGCAAGTTCATCGTCGAGCTGATCCCCGGCACCGTCGAGGAGGGCAACCCCTTCGACACGCTGTGGACGGACCGCGAGTACGCCACCTACCTGCGCGACTTCGCCGCCGCCGGACGCCTGCGCGAGGCGGCCGCCTTCGCCGCCGTGCACGGCGCGGCCACCGGCGACCCCCGCACCCGCTACACCGACGCCACGATCCGCCCCTGGCTCGTCGTCTTCGACGGCGACGCGGCCACGTACGCGAACGGCACGATCGACACCGCCTGGTACGACGACCGCCACTACCTCGTGGTCATGACCGACGCCCAGAACGTGGCCCCGGCCATCGACGGCACCAATCCCACTCAGCAGCAGGCCCTCGACCGGCTCGCCCTGCTGGCCGGGCAGCACGCCACCGTCGTCTCCGCGGACTGGTACCCGCTGCCCGCCGTCCTGTCCACGGTCGTACCGCGAGGGTGAGCGGGCAAGGACGACCTCAGAGGTAGGACGGCAGCCAGCGCAGTTTGGCCGCCTCCTGGTAGGTTTCGCCGCCCTCGTGGTCGTTGAAGTCGTACACCTCGATCGCCTTGTCCTGTGCCGCCCACGCGTTGAACGCAGCGAAAACCGTGGAGGGCGGGCAGGTCTGGTCCTCCAGGGCGACCGAGAAGAGAGCCGGTGCCCGGCCGCGCGCGGCGAAGTGCACGCTGTCGAAGTAGGAGAGTGTGTGCAGCACTTCGTCGGTGCGGCCGCGGTACGTCTTGAGGTAGTTGCCGATCTCCCGGTAGGGGTTCCGGTCCGTCAGCTTGATGGCGCGGGGGAAGTCGCACAGGAACGGCACGTCCGGCGCGATCGCCGCCAGGTCGGGGACCAGCCCGCCCACCGCGATCGTGATGCCGCCGCCCTGACTGACGCCGATGGCCGCCGTACGCGCCGCGTCGACCAGGTCGTGCGAGCGGGCCGCCTCCACGGCGCGCACCGCGTCCGTGAACACCCGGCGGTAGTAGTAGTTCTCGGGGGCGTCGACACCCCGGGTCATGGATCCGGGGTACGCGGACGCGCTGCCCACCGGATCCGGCGTCCCGCCGCCGCCCCAGGCACTGCCCTGACCGCGCGTGTCCATGACGAAGTGCGCGAATCCCGCCGACGCCCACAGCAGATGCGTGTGCGGAAGGCCACGTCCGCCGCCGTATCCGACGAACTCGACGACCGCGGGCAGGGGTGAGTTCGCCCAGGCCGGCAGCGTCAGCCAGCCCTTGACCGGGTGGCCGCCGAACCCGGCGAACGTGACGTCGTACACCTTGACCGTCTTCAGGTGCGTCTCGACCGGCTCGAAGCGGGCGGCGAGGTCGTGTTCGCGGGTCTCCTGGAGTGTTTTGGCCCAAAAGGTGTCGAAACCCTCGGGCTCGACGGACGCGCTCCGGTACTCGCGGAGTTCGTCGAGAGGAAGGTCGAACAGGGCCATGAAGGTCCACCTTTGGCATCGGGGTGCGGATGATCACACCGTACGTCGCTCATCGGCGGGGCCGCCAGGCCCGGTCTTCCCCCGCCGCGACTCACGAGCGAATCCGTCCCCGCACGACTGATCGGCGCCCGCCGTGGAACCCACCCAGCACCGGCAAGGCCCGGCCGCCGGCTGCCCCGCCCCGGTACCTGAGAGCCACCTGCCGCGACACCTGAAAGGTATCCGCCCCGACACCCGAAAGGCCCTCCACACCCGAAAGGCCCCCCACACCCGAAAGGCATCCGCCCCGACACCTGAAAGGCACCCGCCATGAACTCCGGCACCCGCACCATCACGGTAGGCATCGACGGTTCGCGGGCGAGTCTCGACGCGGCGGACTGGGCCGCCCGCGAGGCCCAGCGCCGCCGCCTTCCGCTGCGTCTGCTGCACGCGGCACCGGGACCGGACGTGTCCGTACGGATCCCGGACGTCGACGTTCCGGCCGGGTACACCCGTAGGGCGCTCGACCGGGCCGCGATCCGACTGGCGTACGCCCACCCCGCGTTGGACATCATCGCGCGGAGCACCGACGCACCCGCCGTACCGGCACTGCTCGCGGCGGCGCTGGAGGCCGAGACCCTGGTGCTCGGGTCACGCGGTCTGACCGGGTTCGCGGGTTTCCTGGTCGGCTCGGTCGCCCTCGCCGTCACGGCCCGCGCCGAAGGCCCGGTCGTCGTCGTGCGGGCGGGCGAGCTGCCCGAGGACGAACGGATGCCGACAGTCGACGGCACACCGCCGAACGCGGCTCCCTATCTGCCGGTGGTCCTCGGCCTCGATCTGACCCACCCGGCCGACGACCTGATCGGGTACGCCTTCGACAGGGCCGCCGTCCGCTCCGCGCCTCTGCACGTCGTGCACACCTGGACCGTGCCTCCGCCGCGCGGCCCCGCGGCCGTCGTGCCACTGTCCGGTGCCACGGCGCAGCGGGCGGACGGCACCTGGCACGTGCTGACCAGCACTTTGCAGCCGTGGCGTCACAAGTTCCCGGAGATGACCGTCTCCGAGCAGGTGATCTACGGCCATCCCGGACACCATCTGCTGATGGCCTCCGCCCGGGCCGGCCTGCTGGTCACCGGCCGCCGATCGGGCAAGGGTCTGGGCCGAGCCGTGCGCTCGCTCGTCCAGCACGCGATGTGTCCGGTCGCGGTGGTGCCGCACACATAGGCTTCCCAGCCACCAGGCGGCTGCTCGGCCAGGAGCGGTGCCACATGTGCCGCCGCCATACGTCCTACCGGCTACCGGCTACCGGCTACCGGCACACCGTCCGGCGCACTGCGCGTGAAGACGGTCGTCGTCCCCTCGCCGTACTCCCGCGCGTGGATGAGGTCCTCGGGGCCGCGCGCCGAGACGAGGCAGGCGCAGCGGCACGTCCAGACCGAGCGCGTGATGGTCTCGCAGCATCGACATCAGCGGTACGGCACCGAGCCGCGGCGCCGATGTGCAGCGCGGGCCGGTCGCCGGGTCAGGCGAAAAAGCCGCTCAGCGGGCCTCGCACCTGCACCGAGCCGCCGGGTTCGGCCACGGCGTGGAACCAGCCGGAGACCTCGCCACCCTCACACGGTCCAGCGTCAGTTCGTCGGGTCCGTCGCCCTCGTACGCCGCCGCGGACAGGACGGGCCGGTTGTCGCCCGCGTCGTACGGGCCGGGCGGCAGTCCGGTGATGGGGCAACCTCCCATGTGCCTTAAGAGCTATGGGGGAGCCTGCGCGTACGTCCGTCGAAGTCTCCGGTGACCGTCATACGGGTGTAGCCCCGAGCGCCCTCGATCGTTGCGGACACATGAACTCTGCCGGGGTCCGGGAATAGCCGTGCCGTGATCTTCCTTGCCGCTATTGCCGACGTCGGTGGCCCCAGCTGCTACAGCAGGTGACAGTGGTCCCGGCAACCGGTGACAGCGAAGGAGAGTGAGGGAGCACATGCCCAAGGCGTACGTCTTCACGCGGTACGGCGGCCCGGAGGCCGAGGCCCTGGTGGAGCTGGACCGGCCGACGCCGGGCCCCGGCCAGGTACTCGTCGCGGTACGCGCGGCGGGCGTCAACCCCGTCGACTGGAAGCAGCGGACGGGCTACGGCCCCGCGGGCGGCGCGGCGCGCGAGCTGCCCGCGGTGTTCGGCAACGAGGTAGCGGGGGTCGTCGAGGAGGTCGGCGCCGACGTGACCGGCTTCGCCGTGGGGGACGAGGTCTTCGGTAACCCGGTGACCGGCGGATACGCCGAGTACACCCTGCTTCCGGTGGCTGTCACCGCGCACAAGCCCACCGAGTTGGCGTACTCGGACGCCGCGACTTTGCCCGTCGCGGCGGCGACCGCGTACGACGGGATCCACCAGCTGGGTCTGCCCGCGGGCGCGACCCTGCTGATCACCGGTGCGGGCGGCGGTGTCGGTGTCGCGGCCACGCAGATCGCGCGCGCCTTCGGGGTGCGGGTCGTCGGCGTAGCGAGCGACGGCAAGAAGGACTTCGTCGAGTCGCTCGGCGCCGTGCACGTCCCCTCGGGGCCTGGCCTCGCGGAGCGCCTGCGCGGGGCGGCGCCGGACGGCGTGGACGGCGTCTTCGACCTGGTCGGGGACGAGGTCCAGGAAGCTGCGGCGACGCTGCTGACCGACCCCTCGAAGCTGATCACCGGCGCCGACCGGCAGACCGCCGCACGGCTCGGAGGCGCGCCCGTCGAACGGGCCCGCAACGCCGCCGTACTCGACGAGGTGGCGAAGCTCGTGGTCGAAGGCAAGCTGAAGCCCTTCGTCACGCAGACCTTCCCGCTCGACCGCGCCGGCGAGGCGCTGCGCACGGTCGAGGAAGGCCACGCACGCGGCAAGATCGTCATCGAGGTCGGCGCATGAGCGCGCACCCCCTGGACAATCCGGCGCTCGGCGCGCTGACCGGCCCGCACGCCCACTTCGCCGAACGCCGCGGCCGCGTCCTGCGTTACCCCGTGGACGTATCGCCGTGGCTGGCCCTCCCCGACGACCCGGGCGCCGAGGACTGGGCGGACCTCGCCGCCCTGGTCGGCCCGGGCGGCGACGCACCGCTGGCCGGCTACACCGGGCAGACCCCGGACGGCTGGGAGGTGACCTTCAGCCTGGAGGGCGTGCAGCTGGTGGACGACGGGATCGCCGCGGCGCCGGATCCCGAAGCGGTACGGCTCGGCCCCGCCGACGTACCCGAGATGCTGGGCCTGGTGGAGCGGACCCGGCCCGGCCCCTTCCTGCCGCGCACCGTCGAGCTCGGCACCTACCTCGGGATACGCCGGAACGGCGCCCTGATAGCCATGGCGGGGGAGCGGCTGCACCCGCCGGGCTGGACCGAGATCAGCGCGGTCTGCACCGACCCGGACTTCCGCGGCGAGGGCCTGGCCACCCGGCTGATCCTGGCCGTCGCGCACGGCATCCGCGAACGCGGTGAGACCCCGTTCCTGCACACCGCCGCGAGCAACACCAACGCCATCCGCCTCTACGAGTCCCTGGGCTTCCGGCTCCGGCGCAGCACCCTCTTCTCGGCGGCACGCGTGCCGGAGCACGCCGAGGCCTGATCAGGCGCTCGTGCCGGAGCACGCCGAGGCCCGACTACGCGTGCGTGGACGAGTCGCTGACCGGCTCGTCCGTCGCCGCCGCGTTGTACCGCAGCAGATACGAGGCGAAACGCGCGAGATCCTCCTCGGGCCAGCCCGCGAGCCGCTCACGGAACGCGACCCGGCGGCTCGCGGTCACCTGGGCGAGGATGTCCGTGCCCCTGTCCGTCAGATGCAGCACCTGTACGCGGTGGTCCTCCGGGTCGAGCCGCCGCCCGATGAGCCCGGACCGCTCCAGCGCGGCCACCTGCCGGCTCACCGTGGACTTGTCCAGCGCGTAGTGCGCCGCGAGGTCGGTGGCACTACAGCCGCCACGCTCCTCCAGATGGCCGAGCAGGGTGTACGAGACCAACGACAGTTCGGGGTGCATACGGCCGGCCGTCGCCCTGGCTCGCCGGGCGAAGGCGGTCATCTCGCGCTGGATGGTCTCGACGGCCGCGTCGGCGGCGGTGACACTCTCGTCGGGCTCTTCGGCCGGCTTCATGGAAACCTCCCTCGCACTACTGGTTGCACAGTACAACCTGACCGGTGGGAGCGCCCTGCCGAGGAAAAGCGGAGGAGCCGGTCGCCGTTCGACCGACCCTGTTACTGTGTGCCGCGTCGGCTGTGGATCGCCCCAGCCAAGGAGTTGCCCAGGAGGTGAGCCCCATTACCGCCAGGTCAGGTCGGGTGCTCTCATCTCAAGGCAACGCGGCTCACCGCCCGTAGGCGGCCGCCGCGAGAGCGCCCTTCGGCTCACCGAAAGGCTCTCGGCTTTCATGCCCCCTGTTTTCGATTCCGTTGTCGCCGTACTCCGCTCCGCCGGCTGTGTCTTCGCCGAGGACGAGGCGGAGTTGATCCTCTCCACCGCCAGTAATCCGGACGACATCGCCACCATGGTGGACCGGCGCGTCGCCGGACTTCCCCTTGAACACGTCCTTGGCTGGGCCTGGTTCCATGGTCTGCGCATCGCCGTGGAACCAGGCGTCTTCGTGCCCCGCCGCCGCACCGAGTTCCTCGTCGACCAGGCGGTCGCCCACGCACGCGACGCGTCCCTCGTCGTGGACCTGTGCTGCGGCTCCGGCGCGGTGGGCGCCGCCCTGGCCGCCTCCCTCGGCGGGCCCGAACTGCACGCCGCCGACATCGACGCGGCCGCCGTGCGCTGCGCCCGCCGCAACGTCGCGCCCTTCGACGGACACGTCCACGAGGGCGACCTCTTCGCGGCGCTGCCCGACTCCCTGTGCGGCCGCATCGACATCCTGGCCGCCAACGTGCCGTACGTCCCCACCGACGAGGTCGGCCTGCTGCCCGCGGAGGCCCGCGAGCACGAACCCCTCGTCGCTCTCGACGGCGGCTCCGACGGACTCGACGTCCTGCGCCGCGTTGCCGCCGAGGCCCCCCGATGGCTGGCCCCCGGCGGCTGCCTCCTCATCGAGACGAGCGAACGCCAGGCGCCCCGGGCCGTCGAGGCCTTCACCCGCGGCGGCCTGACCGGCCGACTGGCCGTCTCCGACGAGCTGTACGCCAACGTCGTGATCGGCACCAGGGCGTAGTCACGCCCTTCGGCTCCTCCGGCATCTGGCGCCTGCGAGAAGTGAGCTACGGCATTATGCAACTAGTTGCACAAGGTGCGCCCCGTCGTCTACAACAGAGACACGACACCGCGCACGGAGGGCTGCCCGATGAGCCGTTACCCGCACCTGCTGACCCCGCTCGACCTGGGCTTCACCACGCTGCCCAACCGTGTGCTCATGGGCTCCATGCACGTGGGCCTGGAGGAGGCCGAGCGGGGCTTCGAGCGGATGGCGGAGTTCTACGCCACCCGGGCCCGCGGCGGTGTCGGCCTCATCGTCACCGGCGGCATCGCACCCAATGAGGCGGGACGGCCGTACGAGGGCGGCGCCAAACTGACCACGGAGGCGGAGGCCGGGCAGCACGCGGAGATCACCGCGGCGGTACACCGTGAGGGCGGCAGGATCGCCCTGCAGATCCTGCACTTCGGGCGGTACGCCTATCACCAGGACCTGGTCGCGCCGAGCGCACTCCAGGCGCCGATCAGCCCCTTCGTCCCCCGCGCGCTCACCGACGCCGAGGTCGAGCAGACTATCGACGACTACGTCCGGGCCGCCCGGCTGGCGCGGCAGGCCGGCTATGACGGCGTCGAGATCATGGGCTCCGAGGGCTACCTGATCAACGAGTTCATCGCCGCCCGGACCAACAAACGCGAGGACCGCTGGGGCGGCTCGTACGAGAACCGCACGCGCTTTCCCCTGGAGATCGTCCGGCGGGTGCGTGAGGCGGTCGGCGAGGACTTCATCATCATCTACCGGCTGTCGATGCTGGACCTGGTGACGGGCGGCTCATCCCTGGCGGAGGTGATCACGCTCGCCCGGGCCGTCGAGGCCGCCGGAGCGACGATCATCAACACCGGCATCGGCTGGCACGAGGCCCGCATCCCCACCATCGCGACCTCGGTGCCGCGCGGCGCGTACACCTGGGTGACCAAGAAGGTCATGGGCGCCGTCTCGATCCCCCTTGTCACCACCAACCGCATCAACACCCCTGAGCTCGCTGAGCAGTTGCTCGCCGACGGCCACGCCGACATGGTGTCGCTGGCCCGACCGATGCTCGCCGACCCCGACTTCGTCGCGAAGGCGCGGGCGGGCCGGCCCGAGGCCATCAACACCTGCATCGGCTGCAACCAGGCCTGCCTGGACCACACCTTCAGTGGGAAAATCACCTCCTGCCTGGTCAACCCGCGTGCCTGCCACGAGACGGAACTCGTCCTTTCACCGACCAAGCTGCGCAAGCGGGTTGCCGTGGTCGGCGCGGGTCCCGCCGGACTCGCCTGCGCGGTCTCCGCCGCCGAGCGCGGCCACGACGTCACACTGTTCGACGCCGCGCAGGAGATCGGCGGACAGCTCAACGTGGCCCGCAAGGTCCCCGGCAAGCAGGAGTTCGACGAGACGATCCGCTACTTCCGTACCCAGCTCGAACTGCACGGCGTGGACGTGCGGTTGAACACCCGGGTCACCGCCGAGGACGTCTCCGGCTACGACGAGGTCGTGGTCGCGACCGGCGTCGGCCCACGCACCCCCGAGATCCCCGGCGTCGACCACCCCAGCGTCGTCGGCTACTTGGACGTGCTCCGCGACGGCGCCCCCGTCGGCGACCGTGTCGCGATCCTCGGCGCCGGCGGCATCGGCTTCGACGTCGCCGAGTACCTGACCGACAGCGGCGACAAGGCGAGTGAGGACCCGGCGGCGTACTTCCGGAACTGGGGCGTCGACATGGACTACCGGCTCCCCGGCGGCCTCGGCGCCCCCGAGCGGCCCGCCCCGCCGCGCACCGTCCACCTCCTCCAGCGCAAGGCCTCCAAGGTCGGCGCCGGACTCGGCAAGACCACCGGCTGGATCCACCGCGCCGAACTCAAGCACCGTGGCGTCACCATGGTCCCGGGAGTCCAGTACGACCGGATCGACGACGCCGGACTGCACGTGACCGTCGACGGGCACAGCCAGGTCCTGGACGTCGACACGATCGTGCTCTGCACCGGACAGGACCCGCGCCGCGACCTGTACGAGGAACTGCTCGCCGCGGGCGGGAACGTGCACCTCATCGGCGGCGCCGACGTGGCCGCAGAACTGGACGCCAAGCGTGCCATCAAGCAGGGCACGGAGCTGGCGGCGGCCCTGTAGGGGCCTGCGACCCGTCCCTAGGATGACCCCATGTCACTCCCGCATGCGATCCTCACGGCCCTGCTAGAGAGGCCGTCGTCGGGCCTCGAACTGACCCGGCGGTTCGACAAGTCGATCGGCTACTTCTGGTCGGCGACGCATCAGCAGATCTATCGCGAGCTGGGAAAACTGGAGGCCGAGGGTCACATCCGGGCGCTGCCGTCCGAGCAGCCGGCCCGGGGACAGAAGAAGAGCTACGAGGTACTGCCCGCGGGCCACGACGAACTCACCCGCTGGACGGCCGCGTCCCAGGAGCCGAAGCCCCTGCGCGACGCGATGCTGCTGCGGCTGCGCGCCTCGGCCGTCGTCGGCACCGCGGGCATCGAGGCCGATCTGCGCCGCCATCTCGGCCTCCACGAACGGCAGTTGGCCGAGTACGAGGAGATCGAGACGCGCGATTTCCCGCCCGGCAAGGACACCCCGCAGGACCGCCTGCGGCACCTCGTCCTGCGCGCCGGAATCGACCTGGAGACCTTCTGGACGCAGTGGCTGACCCACGCACTGGAGGAGTTCGAGCAGTTGCCCGCGCACGAGTAGGCGGCCGCCCCGCCGACCGGAGTCGGGTGGACGGCCGCCGTGGTGACGAACCCCGGATCAGAGCCGGTGCGGCTTGGCCCGGCGGCGCAGGAACCAGGCCCCCGCGATCGTGCCCGTGGCCACCAACGCCGCGCCGCCCACCAGGGTGACGGCGCCGTAGTCCTTGGCGGCTCCGCCGAGACCGCCCATGACCCCGAGCGACGGCGTCGCGGAGACCCTGGGTGTCGAGGCGGCCGACGCGACGATGGACTGGGTGCCCGCCGTCGTCCCGTCCTGGCAGACCACGATGACCGTGTAGGTGCCGGCACTCACAGCCGACCAGGACGCCGCCTGACTGGTGCTCGTCCCGGTCAGGGCCACCTGTTTCCCCTGGGCGAAACTTCCCTGTCCACTGGAGAGCAGCGAGGCGTTGCCGAAGCTGCTGCCCTTGCTGGGACAGGCACTGGTCGTGACCGAAACCGTGGAACCGCTGGTGCTCACCGAGATCCCCGAACCCACTGCGACGGCCGACGAAGCGGCCAGGGTGAGCGGAAGCGCAGCGGCGGCGGCCACGGTCAGGCCGGAGCGGAGAAATATCTGAGTAGTACGCATAGGACTGCCCTCCAGCGGCACGGTTGGCGGTACATCCGATGCGCCGCCGAGGATTGGAAAGGCCCGTGCTGCCTTCAGGGAGAGCCAACGTGTCTTTGACCCGGCCCGCATGCGGACGGGGACCGGGCAGGTGACGGATTCCATCGTCCGGCCGACGGCTGAGTACCGCGAGAAGGTACGCGGCAGGGGGAGGTCCGAGGAACTCGGGGCCGCGACTATCCCTCGCTGCCCGTCGTCACCGTCCGCTCCACCGAGTACCCGCCCCATGTACCGTCCGGCAGCTTCGCCCGGATCCGCACCCGTTGGGTCTCGCCGGCGTCACGTCCCACATAGAAGCTGTACGTCGCCTTCTTGCTCGGCGCGGTGCCACCCCAGACGAGCGAGGTCGCGTCCTGCCCGTCGAGGTCGATCTGATACTCCGTGATCACCCCGCCCGCGTCCGGCGGAACCCACGACAGATCGAGGTAGTACGCCCCGTCCGCGAGGTGTGTGGTGGCGCGGAAGTCGGTCGGCGCGGTGCCCTTCCCGTCGTCCGAACCGGGAGCGGTGGTGAGCCGCACGGCGCCGCTCGCGGGCGAGACGTTGTCCGCCGCGTCACGCGCCTTCACGGTGAAGGAGTAGCTGGTGCCGGGCCGCAGCCCGGTCACCACGGTCGCGGTCTGCCCGCCGCCCACGCTGTGGATCTTCGAGCCGCCCTGATAGATGTCGTACGAGGCCACGCCACGGTTGTCCGTCGACTTCTCCCAGGACAGCTGTGCCGCTCCGCTTCCGACCGCCTTTCCGCTCGGACTGCCCGGGCGTGACGGGGCCTTGTCGTCGGCCGCGACGGCTGCCGGTGTGGTGGCGCGGACCTGTTTGCTGGGCGGACCGGGATTGCCTTCGGTGTTCAGTGCGCGGACCGTGAGGACGTACGTCGTGGACGGCTTGAGCCTGGTGATGTCCACCATGTACTCCGCACCGGGTACTTCCTTGAGCTTTGTCATGCCGTGATAGACCACGTACCGGGAGACCTCGGGATCTCCGGAAGCCCGGTTCCACATGACGTGCACGCTGGTGGCGCTGCCCGCCGCGGCGGTGACGCCCATCGGTGCCGAGGGCAGCTTTCCGCCCTGGATGTCGCTCTGTCCGCCCAGCCCGCAGGACGTCAGGACGAGCAGCGAGCCGCAGATCAGCGCGTGGGGGACGCGTCGCACGGTCCTGCCTTCCCTCGACGGGATTGGTCTGTACCTATAAGACACCGCCGACGCGATCACATCAAGAGGGCGGTGGCCGTTCGTCGCACCGCCGCGGGGTACGTATGCTGATTCTTGACGCGATGCGAACTCGGCCCTTTCCCAGGGGAGTTCGTGTCCACGGCGCGGACCGCTGTCGTCGCTGTTCCCGCGCCGGCGAAGGCGGTCGAGTGGCCGGAGCCCCTGCGGCTCGGGCCCTCGGCCGCACACCGGCTGCGGCGGAGGCCGCACACCGCCTGTTGCCGAGGCCGCACACCGTCTGTCGCGGTGGGCCGTGCTCCGTCCGGACCCCTCCCAGTGGACGGGCCGTCAGATACGCACCAGATTTGGGCGAGTGACCGTCAATGTCCCCCAGGAGAGGGTCTCTCATCGTGCGTGTCCAGTCGCTGACGCTGGCCGTGGCAGGCGCCGCCCTGCTCGCTCCGGCCCCCGCCTCCGCGGCGCTTCCCGCCGCCGCCCGCCCGAGCGCTCCCACGGTGGTGCGTGAGGGGGATGTCCAGGCCGCCGACCTGCTCGCGAAGCTACGCGGCTGCGCCCAGGTCTCGAACGGGCGCTACCGCAGCGACGACGGCGCCCGCGCGAACATCCCCGTCTGCGGAAAACAGGGCGCGGTGTTCTGGAAGGCCGACATGGACATCGACTGCGACGGCCGCCCCGGCCCGCGCTGCAACAGCCGTACCGACCCGCTCTTCTCCGACGCCACCGCCTACCAGCAGTCCGACGGACGCCAGCTGGCCGCCGAGACCCTCCCGTACATCGTCGTCCCCGGCGTCAGCAGCATCTGGAACCACCGGGACCACGACGTCCGCGCCGGTTCGGTGGCCGCCGTGATCTACCGGGACCGCGTCCAGTACGCGGTCGTCGGAGACATCGGACCGCGGCACATCATCGGCGAGGCCTCGTACGCCACCGCCAAGGCCCTCGGCATCCGCCCCGACCCGACCGGCGGCGGGACGGACGCCGGAGTCACCTACCTGGTGTTCAAGGACTCCCGGGTCGCACCCATCGAGAGCCACCGGGCGGCGGTGACGCTGGGGGAGGGCCTGGCGCGCACGTTCCTCGACGAGAACTGAGCAGGTGGGCGCCCGGCGGAGCCGACGTCACTTCTTCCGGTACGAGTACGCCTCCGCCGCGGCCGCCTCCACCGCGGCGAGGTCGGCGCCGGCCGAGGCCGTGACGACCGCGGCCACCGCGCCCTCGACGAAGGGCGCGTCCACCAGCCGGGTGTCCTCGGGGAGTTCGTCGCCCTCGGCGAGCAGGGCCTTCACGGTGAGGACCGCGCTGCCGAGGTCGGTGAGGACGGCGACGCCGGCGCCGCGGTCCACGGAGGCGGCCGCGGCGGCGATCAGCTCGGCACTCGTACCGAGACCGCCGTCCATCGTGCCGCCCGCCGGAGCGACGGGAGCCGTCCTGCCGCCGCCCGCCAGACCCGCCGCCAGCTCGGCGACCGAGGCGGCGACGGCCGCACTGTGGGACACCAGGACGATGCCGACGAGCTGAGGGCCGGCATCGGCGGAGCCCGTTGCGTCACTCATCGGCCGCCTCCTCCAGCGCCGCGATCAGCAGCGCCGAGGACGTGGCACCGGGATCCTGGTGCCCGATACTCCGCTCGCCCAGATAGCTCGCCCTGCCCTTGCGGGCCTGCAGCGGGATCGTCGCGGCGGCGCCCTCGTCGGCGGCGGCCTTCGCCGCGGCGAAGGACTCGGGGAGCGCGTCGACGGCGGGCACCAGCGCGTCGATCATGGTCTTGTCGCCGGGTGCGGCTCCGCCCAGCGTCATCACCGCGTCCACGCCCGTACGCAGCGCCTCGGCGAACTGCTCCTCGGTGACCTCGGCGGCGTCCCCGAGCGCCTTGCCGGTACGGCGCAGCAGCGTGCCGTACAACGGTCCGGACGCGCCCCCGACCGTCGAGATCAGCTGCCGTCCGGCGAGCGTGAGGACGGCGCCCGGAGTCTGCGGGGTCTCCTTCTCCAGCGTGGCCACCACGGCGGTGAACCCACGCCTCAGATTGCTGCCGTGGTCGGCGTCGCCGATCGGCGAGTCCAGGGCGGTGAGCCGCTCCGCCTCGCGGTCCACGGACGCGGCGGTGGCCGTCATCCAACGGCGGAAGAAATCGGCGTCGAGCACGGAATCTCCTTGCGTGGTACGAACGTTGACCAAGCTGGCGCTGGCGTCAGACGCCCCAGCGCAGGCCTGCTGTCTTCACCGGCGCGTTCCACAGCCGCAGCAGCTCCTCGTCGATCTGGCACAAGGTCACCGAGGCACCGGCCATGTCGAGCGAGGTGACGTAGTTGCCGACGAGGGTGTGCGCCACGACCACCCCGCGCTCGGTCAGCACCCGCTGCACCTCCGCGTTGAAGCCGTACAGCTCCAGTAGCGGCGTCGCGCCCATGCCGTTGACCAGGACCAGCACCGGATTGCGCGGATCGAGGTCCTCCAGGATGGCGTGCACCGAGAAGTCGGCGATCTCCCGCGAGGTCATCATCGCGCGTCGCTCCCGGCCCGGCTCGCCGTGGATGCCGACGCCCAACTCCAGCTCGCCGGGAGGCAGGTCGAAGGTGGGGCTGCCCTTGGCCGGGGTGGTGCAGGCGCTGAGGGCGACACCGAAACTCCGCGAGTTCTCGTTGACCTGTCGTGCCAGCGCCTCGACCCGCTCCAGCGGTGCGCCCTCCTCGGCGGCGGCGCCCGCGATCTTCTCCACGTACAGCGTCGCGCCCGTACCGCGCCGCCCGGCCGTGTAGAGGCTGTCGGTGACGGCGACGTCGTCATTGACCAGGACCTTGGCGATCCGGATGCCCTCGTCCTCGGCAAGCTCGGCCGCCATGTCGAAGTTGAGCACGTCACCCGTGTAATTCTTCACGATGAACAGCACGCCCGCGCCGCTGTCCACGGCGGCCGCGGCCCGCAGCATCTGGTCCGGCACCGGCGACGTGAAAACCTCGCCGGGACAGGCCGCCGACAGCATTCCGGGGCCCACGAAACCGCCGTGCAGCGGCTCATGCCCCGACCCGCCGCCGGAGACGAGGCCCACCCTGCCGGCCACCGGGGCGTCCCGCCGTACGATCACCCGGTTCTCCACGTCCACCGTCAGCTCCGGATGCGCGGCAGCCATACCCCGCAGGGCATCCGCGACCACGGTCTCCGCCACGTTGATGAGCATCTTCATGGGTGCCTCCTGATGAGATAAGCAGCTGAGCCGTTGACCGGTATCTGTCCTGGTCAGTGTGGGTGTTGCCGGTTTTCGATCTTGGCGGTCCGTAGCGGTTGGAAGTGGGGGTCCGGCGGGGCTGACGCCGACCTGATGCCGACTTTCGCGACGGGGTGTCAGGTGCTGATGTCATGCACGTGGGTCAGCCGAGCGGTCCACTCTTTGCAGTATCGGCGTTCAGAGTGTGGTGGTCACCTGTAGCGACACCCTTGGGTCCGTGGGAGATGGATCAGGTCGTGACGGTCGACGCCGCCCGGCCGGCATACGTACGAGCGGCCACGGTCGCCGGCACTTCCGGTACGGACCGGCGGAGGGACGTAGGCGCAGGCCGCCACTCCCCGGCCGTCGATGAGCTGGAACCCGCCGGGGGCGCTGACATTGGGCCTGTGACCTGTGCCGGAGGCCCTTTCCGATCTTTGAAGGGCCAGCCGCGTTGGCGTCGCGCTTTCACGGAGCCGGCCTTCCGGTAGATGACAGGGGAAGCAGGAAGCGCCCCTGACCTGCGACGATAGGAGGGGGTCCTGCAGATCAACCCGGCCCGTCGTCCGTTGACCGCAAGTCGTCAGCGCAGGGTTGGTCGCCGGGGATGCCTAGCTGTGTGATGGCTCGGCTACTTCGACCACTTCGGAACCTTCCCGACGTATCCGCTCAACGCCCCAGGCACCGAGCGGCCCGAGCGCCTGATTGAGCGTGCGTCCGTGCTCGGTCAGGGTGTACTCCACCCGGGGCGGCACCTCGGCATAGACCTTCCGGTGTACCAGTCCGTCCTTCTCCAGCTCGCGCAGGTGCTGCGTCAGCATCTTCTCGCTCACTCCCGGCAGACCGCGACGGAGCTCAGCGAAGCGGCGTACGCCATGGGCGTCGAGTTCCCAGAGGATCAGCCCCTTCCACTTGCCGCTCACCACGTCGAGCGCAGCGTCGATGCCGCAGATGTAAGGCCCGCATCTTGGCGCCTTGGCCATCGCTGATCCCCTTACTAAAAGGTAAGTACCGCAGAAAATAGTGGGTACTTCCAAGAATAGTGGCGCTCTCCGAGTATGGAGAAGTGAACGAACAACAGCACTACACCACCAGGCAAGACAGCGCTGTCACCGTGATCGGGCTTGGCCCGATGGGACAGGCGATGACCCGCACCCTCCTCGCCGCCGGCCGCCCGGTCACCGTCTGGAACCGCACTGTCGGCCGGGCCGACGGCGTCGTCGCCGACGGAGCAACGCTCGCGGCGACACCTGGCGAGGCGGTCGAGGCGAGTGACCTCGTGATCCTCAGCCTCACCGACTACCAGGCGATGTACGACATCCTCGACAGCGCCACCGCATCGCTCGCCGGCCGGACACTGGTCAACCTGAGCTCTGACACCCCCGACCGCACACGCAAGGCAGCATCCTGGGCAGCGGGCCACGACGCCGCCTTCCTCAGCGGTGGCGTCATGGTCCCGGCACCGATGGTCGGTTCGGAGGCGGCCCATGTCTACTACAGCGGCCCCGACGAGGTGATGGAGCACCACCGGGCGGCGTTGGCACTGTTCGGCACACCGAAGCATCTTGGCGAGGATCCGGGTCTCGCCCAGATGATGTACCAAGCCCAACTCGCGGTGTTCCTCACCACCCTGTCGGGACTGATGCACGCCACCGCGATGCTGGGTACCGCAGGAATGAAGGCCGAAGAAGTGCTGCCGGAGTTGCTCGCCTCCGCCGACTCGATCGGCGACATCCTGAGGGCCGGTGAAGAGAGGCCTGGTGCCGCGCTTGATGTCGGCGAGCATCCCGGCGACCTCAGCACGGTCAACATGATGGGCGCGACGTCCGATCACATCGTCGAAACCAGCACGTCACTCGGCCTCGACCTCGCGCTCCCGCTGGCTGTGCAGGCCCACTACCAGCGTGCGATCGAGAACGGGCACGGCAGCGACAACTGGACCCGCATCATCGACAGCATCCGAGAGCCACGCTGACCAAACGCAGGACTGATGAACACCCTCCCGGCCGCGACTCCGCCCGGAGCACGCCGCCTACTCCCGCCCTCGGCGGACCGTGACCTGGCACCTGACCCGGCTCGGAGGGCGACAGCAGGAGGGGCAGCGGGTCTGACGGGGACTCCCGCCACGCCTGAGGCCGGACAAGGTGCGGCAGGTCAGGTCAGGTCAGGGCGCGGCGGGCCAGGTCAAGGTGCGGCAGGTCCGGTGATGAGACGGCCCTTGGTGTCGTACGGCCAGACGTTGGGGGTGCAGCCGTGCATGCCCTTGATCTGCTGCATCATCGCCGGAGCAGGCCTGCCCGCGCCGGGGCAGGTCACGTGGCCGTGGCCGAGGAAGTGGCCGACCTCGTGGTTGATGATCAGCGCCCGGTAGGCGTCCACCTCGTCGGCGTACACCGGAGTCGCCAGCACCCAGCGCCTGAGGTTGACCACGACGTCCTTGCCCACGCTGCAATTGACCTCGCCGCCGGTGTCCAGTCCGTACCTTCCGCAGATCTTGTCCACGGTGGCCGGTGTGGCGAGCCGTACGACGAAGTCGGGTGTACCGCCGGAGATGCGCCGGAACGCGGACTCGCCGTCGGCCGTCCAGCCGCGCGGGTCGGCGAGGATGCCCTCCACCTGAACGGCGACGTCGGCGGGCGACTGCGTGAGGCCGTCCTCGACGACGACCTCGTAGCGCAGCAGCCGGCTGCCCTGCCCGACGGTCTCGCTCCCGCCTGTGGCGGTGGTGAACGTGCCGGGGCCCGAGGGCGGGACGGAGGACGAGGGGGAGGAAGGGGAGGACTCCGGTGACGGGCCGCCCGTCCTGCTCGGCTCGGCGCCGGCCGCCGTGTCGCTCGGCTTCGCGGACCGGTCGGGGACCGGCCGGGAGGGTGGTGCGGCGGCCGCGGTCGGCCCGTCGTCGCTTCCGGAGGCGCCCGGCGGTGTCCAGTTCACGGCCAGGGCGGTGGCGGTGGCGAACACGGCGAGCGCGGTCAGGCCTCCAGGCAGCAGCCAACTCCTCTTCTGGTCACGCCCGTTGGCGTGCGCGGGGCCTCTACGACGACGATGGGAACGCGAGGTCGAAGGCGTCGCACGGTCGTGGGTCGTGGTCATGGCCGTCAAGATTGTGTGTGCGATGTGATGGGACTTGGCCCGTGAGATAACGAAACGGTGACGCCCATGTCTCGGTCGGGCAATGTGATCGTCCCGTAACAGTTCCCCGGGCGGACGCCGTCCCTGCCTCAAGTCCCCTGATTCGTACGGATACTGAGCACATGTCACGTGTCCTGCTGATCGAAGACGACCGTGCCGTGCGGGAAGGTGTGCTGCTCGCGCTGCGCCGTCAGGGGCATGACGTCAGCACCGCCGGGACCGGCGAGGACGGACTGGCCCGGCTGCGGTCCTTCCGGCCCGACGTCGTCGTACTCGATCTGATGCTGCCCGGCCTGAGCGGGCTCGAGGTGTGCCGACGGATCCGGACCGAGGACCAGGTGCCGATCATCATGGCGACTGCCCGGGGCGACGACACGGACATCGTGGTCGGGCTCGAAGCCGGCGCGGACGACTACGTCGTGAAGCCGGTGCAGGCGCGTGTACTGGAGGCCCGTATCCGAGCCGTCCTGCGCCGGGTGGGCGGCGCGCCCGCAGTCGGCGGGATACCGAAGATAGAAACCCATGGCGAACGCGGCGAACTGGCTATCGACCGGGCCGGTTTGACCGTCACCCGGCAGGGCGAGCCGGTCTCCCTCGCCCCCTCCGAACTGCGGCTGCTGCTGACGCTCTCGGCCTCGCCCGGCCAGGTGTTCAGCCGTCAGCAGTTGCTGGAGGCGGTCTGGGAGCACAGCTACCACGGTGACTCACGGCTGGTGGATGCCTGCGTCAAACGGCTGCGCACCAAGATGGGCGAGCCGGCGGGACAGCCGCGCTACATCCAGACCGTGCGCGGCTTCGGCTACCGGTTCCAGTCCCGGTGAACGTGCACCTGGCGTGTGCCCGCGCGGACGAACGGGCGATCCGTTGAAGCTGCCGTTGCGCGGCCTGCGCGGCCGACTGCTCGTGGCGTTCGTGCTGGTCGCCGGGGTCGCCACCCTGACCACGGGTGCCCTGACCTTCCGGGAGGCCCGCACCGGGGTGCTCCAGCAGAGCCAGGACGCCGTGATCAAGCGCCTCCGGAATCACGTCAACGCCATTGCCGTGGGCATCAGTTACCCCCCGAGCCGGGCCGAGCTGCAGTGGGTCGCCACGGAGGTGGCCCGCGCCGAACCGGGGCAGAACTGGCGCGTGCTGGCCACCTATGGCGAACTGCGCGCCACCTCCACGCCGCAGGACAGCTTCACCGAGCTGAAGCCCGCCATGCGGTCGGCCGTGGCATCCCGCCGGGCCGCGGTCTTCCAGCGGGTGTCGACGGATGGCCACTCCTCACTCGTCGTCGGCCTGCCGGTCACCTTCGAGATGCCCGGTGAGCACCCGGCGTCCGGGGTCGCGGTCTTCCTCACGGTGCCGCAGACCGGCGAACAGGGGTACGTCGACGCCCTGGTCACCGCCATCGGGCGCGCCGTCGTGCCCGCGCTCGGCCTGGCCGTACTGCTCGCCCTGCTGGCCGCCCGGGGCGTGCTGCGCCCGGTACGGGAGCTGCGCCGCGCCACCCGGAGGATGGCCGAGGGGCATCTGGACACCCGACTCGCCGTCAACGGCTCCGACGAACTCGCCGACCTGTCGCACGCTTTCAACGAGACCGCCGCCGCGCTGGAGGAGTCCGTGGCCGAGCTGCGCCGGATGGAAGCCCGCGCCCGCCGCTTCGTCGCCGACGTGTCGCACGAGCTGCGCACTCCGCTGGCCGCGATGTCGGCGGTCACCGACATCCTCGACGAGGACGCGGCGGGCCTGCCCCCGGACACCGCCACGGCCGTACGGCTCATCAGCGGGGAGACCCTGAAGTTGGCCCGCCTGGTGGACGACCTGATGGAGATCTCCCGCTTCGACGCGGGCGCGGCCGGCCTCCAGCTCGACGAGCTCGACCTCGCCGAGTCCCTTCGGCGTACGCTCGCCGCCCGCGCCTGGCTGGACATGGTGGACACCCGGCTTCCGCCGCCCGGCGAACTGCGCGGCCGGGTCGACCCGCGCCGCCTCGACGTGGTCGTCGCGAACCTGGTCGGCAACGCGCTCCGGCACGGGGCACGGCCCGTACAACTGCGTCTGCACGCAAGGGAGATGGCGCCCGCAGACGCAGCGCAGTGGGCGGTCATCGAGGTGCTGGACAGCGGGCCGGGTATTCCGTCCGACGTCCTGCCGCACGTCTTCGACCGCTTCTACAAGTCGGACAGCGCCCGGAGCAGAACGGAGGGCAGCGGCCTCGGACTCTCGATCACGGCCGAGAACGTCCGTCTGCACGGTGGCACGGTCCGGGCGACGAACCGGGTGGAGGGCGGCGCCGTGTTCACCGTCGAGATCCCCCTGCAACGACCTCCGCACGGTCCTTTGCCGCTGCCTCTGCGGCAGCCCCCGGACCGGTCCGGTGAAGGGGAAGAGTCATGAGACCTCCATGCCGGGTTCTGCGGACCGCGTTGCTGGTCACGACCGCCCTCCTGCTCTCCTCCTGCGGCATCCCCGAGACCGGTGTGGTGGAGGCCGGAGAACCCGCCACCGGCATCCGGCCGGTCCAGATCCTCTACTTTCTCAGCGCGGGAGACCTGCTCGCCGTCCGTCGCCGGACCGTCGGCCCGATCGGCATCGAGACGGTCATTGAGCTGCTGTTCCGGGGACCGGACGTCCGGGAGCGCAGCCAGGGCATGACCACCGAGCTTCCGTCGCTGACGGGCGATCCCAGGGTCCGGACGGACGGCGGGCAGGTATCCATCGAGCTGCCCCGGGACATCGGGCCACTGACCGCAACAGCCGTCACCCAACTGACCTGCACAGCCGCCGAGGCGGACCTCGATCCGGCGTCCGGCACCGACACGGCATCGACAAGGGTGACCATCACGGTCCCCGACGCCTGGTCCGCCGAAGGTTCCAGCGAGACGTGCCCATCCGCAACGGGCGCCGACTGACGACGTAACTCCTTGCCGATGTCCAGTGGGGCGGTGCGGAATACCGCTCCGGGTATGTGGCAGCGTGGATGCGTGCTCGATGGATCAACCCCGGAGTTCCACCGCTGCGGGGCCGCGCAAGACGACGTAGAGGAGAACCCATGTCCAAGCCGCCGCTTCCCGAGGCCGCAGTCGCCATGTTGGGCAAGCCCAACCATGCGGTCATCACCACCCTGCGGTCCGACGGGCAGCCGGTGTCCACGGCCACCTGGTACCTCTGGGACGACGGGCGCGTACTGGTCAACATGGACGAGGCCCGCAAGCGGCTCGACCACCTGCGCAACGACCCCCGGGTCACGCTGACGGTGCTCGACGAGGCCGACTGGTACACCCACGTGACGCTCATCGGACGCGTCGTCGAAATGCGCGACGACGAGGGGCTGGCCGACATCGACCGGCTGTCCCTGCAGTACCTCGGCAAGCCGTACGCGCGGCGCGACCGGCGTCGCGTCAGCGCGTGGATCGAGGTCGACCGCTGGCACGGCTGGGGCGGCCTGCGGGACAGCGACCAGACGTCCGGCTAGCCACCGGTCGAGCAGCCAACGCCCCGCACGGACCAGGAAAGTTCCGCCGCCCCGCATGGACCAGGACGTTCCACATCACTGCAGGGACCAGGAATGTTCCACCGCACCGCATGGATCAGGAAGTTGACGACATGACCGACAAGCTCACCGTGAGTGTCCTGGGCACCGGAATCATGGGCGCCGCGATGGCCCGCAACCTCGCCCGCGCCGGGCACGCCGTCCGCGCCTGGAACCGCAGCCGGGACAAGGCCGAGCCGCTCGCCGCCGACGGCGCCCACATCGCCGACACGCCCGCCGAGGCGGTGGAGGGCGCCGACGTCGTCCTCACCATCCTGTACGACGGTCCCGCCGCACTGGACGTGATGCGGCAGGCCGCTCCCGCGTTGCGCCCCGGCACCGCCTGGGTGCAGTCGACGACCGCCGGGATCGAGGCCATCGGCGAGCTGGCCGGCTTCGCCCGCGAGAACGGGCTGGTCTTCTTCGACGCCCCGGTGCTCGGGACCCGGCAGCCCGCGGAGGCCGGCCAGTTGCTCGTCCTGGCCGCGGGCCCGAGCCAGGGCCGGGACGCCGTCACGCCCGTTTTCGAGGCGGTCGGCGCTCGCACGGTGTGGACCGGCGAGGACGCTGCGGCGGGCAGCGCCACCCGGCTCAAGCTCGTCGCCAACAGCTGGGTCGTCGCGACCAACAACGCGGCCGGCGAGGTCCTGGCCCTGTCCAAGGCCCTCGGAGTGGACCCGCAGAGCTTCTTCGACGCCATCGCCGGAGGCCCGCTCGACATGGGCTATCTGCGGGCGAAGGCCGGGCTGATCCTGGAGGGCCGACTGACCCCGGCAGCCTTCGCCGTGTCCACCGCCGCCAAGGACGCCCGGCTGATCGTCGAAGCCGCCGAGCGATACGGTGTCCGTCTCGACATCGCGGCCGCCGGCGCCGAGCGCCTCGCCCGCGCCGCGGCCCAGGGGCACGCCGACGAGGACATGGCAGCCGCCTACTTCGCCAGCTTCGACGAGGGGCGTGAGCCCTGACCCCGGACAGCGACAACTGATGAGCGGGCGGCGCTCCCGACCCGAGTGCGGTCGTACTCCTCGAACGGGCCGCCGGCCGTCGCTCAGGCCAGCTTCTTCAGCAGTTCGGCGGCGAGCGGGGCGGCGGAGGCCGGGTTCTGGCCGGTGACCAGATTGCGGTCGACGACCACGTGCGGGGCCCACGGCTCGCCCTCCTGGAAGTCGACGCCCGCCTCCACGAGACGGTCCTGGAGGAGCCACTTGGCCTTGTCGGCGAAACCGGCCTGCGTCTCCTCGACGTTGGTGAAGCCCGTGATCCGGTAGCCCGCGAACGCGTTGGCGCCGTCCGGGCCGCTGGCGGCGAGCAGCGCCGCCGGGCCGTGGCACACCACGCCGAGCGGCTTGCCCGACGCCAGCGCGCGGGTGAGCAGCCGACCGGACTCCTCGTCGACCGCGAGGTCCTCCATCGGACCGTGACCGCCCGGGTAGACAACCGCGGCGTAGCCGTCCAGGTCCACTTCCTCCAGCTTGACGGGCTTCTGGAACTCGTCGAACGACGCGAGGGCCGCCGCGACCCTGTCGGAGCCCTCCTGCCCGCCGTTGAACTCGGGCGCCAGGCTCCCCTGGTCCACCGTCGGCACGACACCGCGCGGTGTGGCGACGACGACCTCGTGGCCCGCGGCCTTGAACGCCTCGTAGGGTGCGACGGCCTCCTCGGCCCAGAAGCCGGTGGGGTGCTGGGTGCCGTCGGCGAGCGTCCAGTGGTCGACGCCGGTCAGTACGAACAAGATCTTCGACATCTGCGTTTCTCCGGGGGTCGGGCCCTGACGGGCATGGACAGCGAAGGGGATCTGCTTCACTCACCTGCCCTGACACTCCGTGTTCACGTCATCAGGGCGGTGACATCCTCGACGCTATGCCGCCCGGAGACGAGCGGCCAGCAGGGACCCCGGGCGGTCACCCGACATCCAACGGTCCGGCCTGCTGCCGCACCGCGGCGCGCTGCTCCAGAACGCGCAGGGCGCGTTCGGCCCACCTGATGTTTTCCTCCTCGAAGGAGCGGCCCCGCATCAGCGTGAGATACGGGCCGACGCGTTCACTGCGCGCCAGGAACTCCTCCTCGTCGCGCCCGTCGAGGAGCCGGTCGCGCATCCGCTCGTAGCGGGCCAGCTTGGCGCGCGCCCACGCCAGCCGTTCGGCGATGGCCGCCCGTACGGCCTCCTCGTCCCCCGCGTCGACGGCCTGGACCTTGACCAGCAGCTCGTCGCGGATGGCCGTGGGCTTCGGGAGCTCGGCGGTGAAGGCGCGCAGGGCGCCGAGACCCGCCTCGGTGAGGGAGAAGACCCGCTTGTTGGGGCGCCGCTCCTGCCGTACGAGCCGGGCCTCGATGAGTCCCTCCGACTCCATCCGGTCGAGCTCGCGGTAGAGCTGCTGCGGGGTCGCCATCCAGAAGTTGGCCACCGACCCGTCGAACCCCTTGGCCAGGTCGTAGCCCGACGCCTCGCCCTCCAGAAGCGCGGCCAGAACCGCGTTGCGCAGTGCCATACCCCAAGGCTAGACGGCACTCGCGCTCGCGACTAATCTGTTCCACACTTAATCAATTAGTTGAGTATCGGTATGAGTGTTCGAGTCAGAGAGGCGAGCGTGATGAACTCCTTCCGTAAGGCCGTGGAGGCGGGCGACCTCGCCGCGATCGAGGATCTGCTGGCTGACGACGTCGTGTTCACCAGCCCCGTCGTCTTCAAGCCCTACCCGGGCAAGGCGATCACCGCGGCCATCCTGCGCGGCGTCACCCGCGTGTTCACCGACTTCCGCTACGTCCGCGAGATCGCCGACGCCGGCGGCCGCGACCACGCGCTGATCTTCAAGGCGACGGTGGGCGGCAAAGAGATCGAGGGCTGCGACTTCCTGCACTTCGACGACGACGGCAGGATCGACGAGCTGACGGTCATGGTCCGTCCGCTGTCGGCGGCCCACGCGCTCGCCGAGGCGATGGGGGCACAGTTCGAGCGGATCGCGCAGGAGGCGGCGGACGCATGACCGGGGCCCAACGCTCCTCCTGGGTTTGACACGGTTCCCTGCGGCTACCCGCGCGTTGTGACCACGACGACATCCCAACAGGAGCTCTTCCGATTCCTGGAAGACCGCTTCGCCTGCGCCCAGGCCTGCACCGAATGCGCCCGGGCGTGTGCGATCTCCGCGAGCTGCGTGAATCCGGACGGGCCGAAGGAACACCAACTCATGCGACGCGAGGGCATCCTGTGCGCGGAAGTGTGCGACGCGACCTGTCGTGTGCTGTCCGAGCAGCTCCACCAGGACGAGGCCGGCATCAGAGTCCAGGTGGAGTGGTGCCGCGCGGTCTGTCTGGAGAGCGCTCAGGCCTTCGACGAGTTCGCCGGGGCCGAGGACGCGGCGAAGGCGTGCCGTGAATGCGCCCAGGTGTGCGTGGAGTTCATCGCCACGCTGAGCTGAGCGCCCCTCAGCCCGGGACCCGATATCTGTGAAGCCGTCACCGGCATTCCCAATTTCTGCAACGCGTTCTACCGTGTGCGCCGTCAAGCCCGGGAGAACCAGCTCGTTCAGTGGGAGCCAGGAGGCGCCGTGCATCTCGAATACACGCCAGAGCAGCAGCGGTTGCGCACCGAACTGCGCGGCTACTTCGCCGAGTTGGTACCTGACCACGCCTACGCCCGGTACGCAGACCCGGTCGCGCAGAAGCGCTTCTACCGCGACACCATCCGCCGACTCGGCACGGACGGCTGGCTGGGCGTGGGCTGGCCCGAGGAGTACGGCGGGCGCGGGCTGAGCCCGATGGAGCAGTTCATCTTCTTCGACGAGGCGGCCCAGGCGGTCGTGCCCCTGCCGCTGATGGCCCTGAACACGGTGGGCCCGACGATCATGCAGTTCGGCACGGAGGAGCAGAAGAAGTACTTCCTGCCCAGGATCCTGTCCGGCGAGATCGACTTCGCGATCGGCTACAGCGAGCCGGACGCGGGCACGGACCTGGCCGCCCTGAAGACGAAGGCGGTCAGGGACGGTGACGACTACATCGTCAACGGGCAGAAGATCTGGACGACGAACGGCGACACGGCCGACTGGGTCTGGCTCGCCGTCCGCACCGACCCCACCGCACCGCCGCACAAGGGCATCACGATGCTCCTGGTCCCGACCTCCGACCCCGGTTACTCCTGCACCCTCATCAACACCCTGGCCTCGCACGACACCACCGCGAGCTACTACGAGAACATCCGCGTCCCCGTCTCGCGCCGTGTCGGCGAGGAGAACAAGGGCTGGCGGCTGATCACCAACCAGCTCAACCACGAGCGCGTCACCCTCGCAGCGCACGGCACGATGGCGATCCGAGCCCTGCACGACGTCCAGCACTGGGCGATGGAGACCAAGCTCGCCGACGGCCGCCGCGTCATCGACCTGCCCTGGGTGCGCCGCCGGCTCGCCCAGACCCACACCAGGCTCGACGCCATGAAACTCCTCAACTGGCAGATGGTGAACGCCGTCCAGCACGGCACCCTCACCCCGCAGGACGCCTCCGCCGTCAAGGTGTACGGCTCCGAAGCCCGCCGGGACGCCTACGCCTGGCTGATGGAAGTCGTCGCCGCCCCCGCCGCCCTCAAGGAGGGCTCCGCGGGCGCGGTCCTGCACGGCGAACTCGAACGCGGCTACCGGTCAGCGGTGATCTTCACCTTCGGCGGTGGCAACAACGAGATCCAGCGGGAGATCATCTCGTGGATCGGTCTGGGGATGCCACGGGTACGGCGTTGAGCCGGCCGTTGGGGAGGTGGAGCGAGAGCAGGTGCCACTGCCAGGCGTCGAGGGCGACGAACAGGCCCCGGTCGAGCAGTTCGCCGCCCTCCCGACCGTAGGTGATCTCGGCGAGTAGTTCGGTCAGTTCGCAGGACTGGCCCGGAAGGTCGGTCCACGGCAGCGGAACCTGCCTCTGGGCCGGCCGGTCCGAGTAGTTGATCACGACGAGGTGCCGCTCCTGGCCGGCGGTCCAGCACCAGGCAAGCAGGTTGTGGCGGGTGTCGTTGTCCGGCCAACCCGTGCGGGTCAGCAGCTGCCAGTCGCCCTCGCGGACCGGGGCCACGGTGGTCACCAGGCGGCCGTAGAAGTCACGCAGTGACGCGTCGGCCGGTTTCTGGGGCCGACGTGAGAGGAACACGGGCGGGCGGACCCGGCGTCCTTCGAACTGGCCCTCGTGCCGCAGTGTCGCGCCGGGCAGAGTGGCGATGGCCACGGCGGCCGCGCGTTCCCGTCCGTCGGGCGGGGGTGGCGGCGGCCCTGGGTTCGTCGTGGTTCTCCAGGAAGCGGACGAGCCCGCGCTGGTAACCGAGGTCTGCGCCGAGATGGTCGCGGACGGCTCCGGCGTCCTCGTGGACCAGCCAGTCGTTGAGCCGTTTGTCGTAGCAGTGGTCGAATCCCTGCTGCTGGAGGTCCCATTCGAGGTCCCAGTACGCCTCCCCGACGAACAGGAGGCCGGGGTGCCGGGCGCGGACGCGGGGAATGACGTACGGCCAGAAGTCCTCGGCGGGTGCCGGTCCCGCCCTGCCTCCGGGCTTGAGAGGTCGCGCAGATAGGCGTGGTGGGGCTACCCCGGAAGTAAGACAGGCGCAGGTCTTGGTGATCATGGAGTTGCGACGCTCTGTGATCACCGGGGAGACCTATGCCTGTACTTCCGTCATGGCAGGCTGAGCCACCTTGGGGTCAATTCGGCTGTGCTGCCGGAGGGGTTGGCCTACGCGGCGACTCATCCGCTGGGCTGCCACCGCCCACGCATCACCGACCTGATCGGCGGTCAGTCCGTGTCGGCTTCTGTCCTCCACGTGGAGTGGAGTTGCGCGTCGATGTCGCCGGCCTGGCGAAGACCCGCTTGGTAGGCCGGTTCCCAGGCTGCCAAGTCGCTCATGTCCGAGCCGAAAGCGCGCACCGAGGCCGGATCGGGGCTGATGGTCACCACGGTGTCCGCCCCCCCGGCCGCCAACTCCTGGTTGAGCGGCTCGCGGGGAAACAGGTGCGCCATCGGCTCGACCACGACCAGCGTGCGGGCTCCGGCAGCGAGATCGGCGTTGGTGCCCGACCGTAGCGCACCGTCCATGTACCGCCGGCCGTCGATGGCAACCGGCGGCGCTGCGCCTGGGAATGCGCTGCTCGCCGCCACCGCGTGCACCAACGGCACGCCGCTTTCGCGGTCCCACACCACGGCCTCACCAGTGGCTGCGTCCACCGCGGTGATCAGCAGTCGCCGCTCCGGCCACGCGTCCGCACCGATCAAGGCGGCGCGCCCCGCGATCAGCGCCTCATCGGCTTCGGGGTCGGTGCTGTCGAGAGCGAGCCGGCCGACGCGACGCCTGGCCTCGCCGGGTTCCAGGCTGCGGTCGCCGAGCACGGCGAACACCTTGCCCATCCGTGCCGGGTCCGCCTCGAGTCGGTGAGCGGGCTGGCGATGCGAGGTCGCGAGCCGCCCCGGGTCCTGGCCGGTGGCGAGTAGTGCTCCGACGATCGCGCCGGCCGACGTGCCGATGATCAGGTCGGCCTCGCCCAGATCCACGCCGTCGCGGCGCAACCCGTAGGCCAGCCCGGCCATCCAGGCCGTGCCGACGTGACTCCCGGGGCCCAGGACGAGTGCTCGGTCGAAGGTGTGCATGGTGGTCTCCCTCGTTATTGAAACAGTCGTACCATATACTCGCTAACGCTGTTTCGGTCCGAGTTGCTGAGAGGAGATCCACCGTGGGGCGACCCGCAGATCCCGCCCGGCGGGAGCGCACACTGGCGCGGGCGACCGACTACGTGCTGGCGCACGGGTTGGCCGGGCTGAGCCTGCGACCACTGGCCGCGGCCCTCGACACCAGCCCACGAATGCTGCTCTACGATTTCGGCAGCAAACAGGAGTTGGTCGCGGCGGTCCTCGCCGAGGCCCGCCGCCGAGGTGCGATGCGCTTGACCGAGCACCTTCCGTCAAAGACGGGCTCCGTGCAGGAGCGACTGCGTGGCATCTGGGCATGGATCAGCGCAGACGAACGTGCGCCGTTCGTTCAGCTGTTCTTCGAGGTGCACGCCGACGGCCTGGTCCACCCCGAGACCTACCCCGACCAGGGGCAGGCGATCACGGACTGGTTCGACACGCTCGGTGCCACATTCCGTGACGTCTCCACCGGTCCTGACGACGCTGTCACGCCCACGTTGGTCATGGCCGTTGTCCGGGGTCTGCTGTTCGATCTCACAGCCACCGGCGACCGCCGCCGCTCCGATCGTGCGCTGGAACGCTTCGCTGAACTCCTGGAGCAGTGAACGCACGAGAGGCGTGGGGCGACGCCCGGGTGGCACCGCCCCGGTCAAGGACGGAATCCGGTCCGATGTCGGGGCCGGGAACATCGCCGAGTCCGAGCGATGCCGCGACCGCATCGGGCGGGCTGATGCCGGGCTTCGCCCAAGGGTTGGAGTCTGGTCAGGGGCGGCGGTTCGGGCGTTCGTCCGAGGTCGAAGAAGGCGTCGATGACGGTGGCGCGGCGCTCGTAGCAGCGGGCGAGGCGGTGGAAGGCGTTCTGCCAGGCGTGGGTGCGTTCGACGTGCCACCTCTGGCTTGCCTGGATCGGTGCCTTCTCGCCCTTGTGTGCAATGCGGCCGTGCAGGCCGCGTTCGTCGAGGACGGCGCGGGTCCTGTCCGAGTCGTAGCCGGCGTCCAGGTACACGATGATGTCATCGGGTAGCGGTCCCAGGTCGTCCAGGCGGTCCAGCGTCGGAGCGAGCAGCGAAGGGTCGTGACGGTTCGCTCCAGCCAGTACGCGGCCCAGCGGAATTACATAGCCGTCCGTCATGCCTGAGCGTTTCAGGCCCTGTCTACCGCGATCGACCGGCGACCGCCCTGCGACCTCGCCGCCGCCGGGGGCTTTGGTGACGGAACCGTCGACGGCGATCTGGTCGAGTACGAGGCCGACGATCCGGTCGTAGGCATCTAGCGCGATCTGCTTGAGCTTGGCGAAGACGCCGAGCAGGATCCACTCGTCGCGGCGGTTGCGGATCGTGGTGGCCGAGCAGGTCGTGTCGGCGATCGCCTGGTAGGAACAGCCGAATCGCAGGAGCTGCGGCATCTTGTCGAAGACGAGCCGGTCGGTGATGCGTGGGCGGTGGCAGCCCAGCGGATGAGTCGCCGCGTAGGTCGGTCGCTCGGGCAGTAGGGCGGCGAATCGGCCCCAGAGTGGTTCAGTCAGCCATGACGGAAGTACAAGCATAGGTCTCCCCGGTGATCACAGAGCGTCGCAACTCCATGATCGCCAAGACCTGTGCCTGTCCTACTTCCGAGGTAGCCCCACCGCGCCTATCTGCGCGACCTCTAAGAGGGATCAGGGCCTGATTTTCGACGCGGCGTGCCGCACAAGGCCTCTGGGCGCCTTTTTGGCGGGTCACCTGACGGCAGTCTTGCCGTCGATATTTTCGGCAGGAATCCGAACAGAGACATGAGGTCTGCAACTTCTAGTTACAGGAATACGAGGTCTGCAACTCGTTTGACCGCGGTTGGCCGAAAATGCCGAAATTCACTTGATTCGGCACCGCCGGATGCAGAACAGAAAAGTGCACGGCCGATGTAAGGGCGCACCACCAGCCAACCTCTGCCTCGCTCCGGTGCTGCACCGGTGTGCACACCGGGTGGCCGAAAGTGCCTCTTCAGCTACCTGATCTGGCGAAATCTGCAGGTCGGCGGCCATGGACTCAGAAATCCGAGAAGTGCGGGGCGTCGCGGCCGAATCGGCGAGTATCGGCCAAAACACTCTTTTTGGATGAGTTTACGTACTGCAAACAGAGGGCTGCCCTCTCAGGCAAATGTCGATGAATATTACACTCCCCATTTATCGGAAATATCAGAAACTGCGTGTCTCATGGAGGCAGTCCGGAATTTCACCGGACACTCAGCGGCGTGGGCACGGAATTTTCAGGGACCGACTATTCCCATTCCCTTGTCGGTTTCGCATCGATCTGCTGCAGCGCCCGCTTCACCGATCCAGAGGAAACCCCGTCATGAACAGGAAACAGACCGCAGCTCTTTTCGCCCTGCCCACGCTCTTCGCCGGCGCAACACTCTTCCTCGGCTCTCCGGCCGGCGCTTCCGCTCTCGCCTGTACCGCCGGTACCAGCGGCATCGCTGGTGCCAACGGCACCGCTGCCCACCCCAACGGCTTTCCCGGCACCGTGGGTGGCCCCGCGACCGGGACCGGGGACTGCGCCGGCGGTGCGGGGGGCCCTGGGGGCGACGGGGTCCTGGGCGGGGTCGGTGGTGCGGGCGGCAACGGTGGCGCGGGACTCGGCGGCGGTTCCGGCGGTGCGGGCGCTGTCGGCGGCAACGCCGGCCCCAACGGCGCCGCGGGCGGCACCGGTGGCACCGGTGCCGTCGGCGGCCTGAACGGCGCCGGCGGTGCGGGCGGAGCTGGTGGCGTGGGCACCCACGGCGGTGCAGGCGGTACCGGTGGCCCCGGCGGCAACTCCGGCGCCAACGCCGGCACAGGTGGCCGCGGCGGCCTCGGTGGCGTTGGCGGATCGGACGGTGGTGCGGGCGGCAACGCGGGCAGCGGCGGCATCGGCCACGGCGGCGGTGGGGGTGGCAACGGCGGCGCCGGTGGCATCAACGGCGCCGGTAATGGCGGTAAGGGCGGTCAGGCCGGCAACGGAGGCAACGGCAGCTCCGGCGGCGCCTATCCGGGCGGTGCCGCGGGCATCGGCGGGGCCGGTGGCCTGAGCTTCGGAGGTGTCAACAACTTCGGCGGCAACGGCGGCACCGGAGGCAACGGCGGCGCCAA
>NZ_JBHXMF010000006.1:0-90478 GCF_042721055.1 Streptomyces sp. NPDC058470 | reverse complement strand
CCCGCCCCCCGCGTTGGCATCGCTCCGGGCACCCCCGTGCTCGTCACCGCCGCCACCGTAGGCATCGTCTGAGCTTTCTACGACCCCTCCCCCGCCGGTGCAGGCGGGACCGGAGGCCCCGGCGGCAACGCCACAGGGGGCGTCCTCTACCACGGCGGCACCGGCGGGAGCGGTGGGACCTTCGGCTCGGGCAGCCCGTGCGCGAACGGGGCCAACGGAACACCGTGAGTCATCCCGCCGGGGGTCTCGCACGATCCCTGCGCAAGGACGCCTGATGGGGTCCCGGGGTGTGACGGCCGCACCCTGGCCGCCTCGTCACTGGGAGTCGGTGAGCCGACGCTCCGTTAGCGAAGACGTCGTTCATGAGCAGCATCGCCATGTCGCAGCGGACGCCGTCCGCCTGGTCGCCGATCGCTGCCGGCGAGTCCACCGTCGCCGTCCGCAGCTCGTCGCTGAAGGCGTTCAGCTGGACGACGTCCGGCCACGGCGGGAAGTACGGGTCGCGACCGCGCGCGTACACCTGTCCGCCCGCCTCCAAGAAGGCCTCCGGTGCGCGGGCCAGGTCGTCCGGCGTGCCCCGGACCAGGCAGCCCGGGCGCTCGGTGAGCCAAGGATGGTCGGGGGCCACGTGGTTGGGGACGTGGTCCAGGCTCAGACGCACGCCCCGCGTGGCGAGTTCGGCCCGTGCCGCGGCCAGACCCTCGGGGCCGCCGAGGCTCTCGTCGACGACGTAGTTCCGTACGCAGTACGGGGACCCGGCGATGTCCGCCGGGGTGAGGTCGGGCAGCGCCTCGCGGAAGGAGGCGAGCAGGCGGTCGTCCCGCAGGGCGATCGCCAGTCCCGCCGGGCTGCGCCCGGTGACACTCCAGTCCGCGACGGCCACGTTCGGGTCGTCGGTCGAGTGGATACGCAGCGACGTGATCCGGTGCACGTCGATGAGGTCCGGGTAGCCGCGCAGGTACTCATAGGCGGCGGCCCGGCCCTCCGGCCGCGCGGGGCTGCCCGCGGGGGCGAAGGGGAACTCGAGGACGACATTCTCGTCGCACAGGTCCACCCAGCCCTTCATGTCCTTGGCGAGGAAGGTGTCCAGGCTGCGCTGCAGCAGATCCGCGGCTGTGAGGGTTTCGCTCATGGTTCGTTCCCACCAATCGTGAGTCGGGGCAGTGGTGGTGTGGGTGTGCACCGCCTCCACCTGGGCTGATTCGCCGAAGGGAGATCCCGCGCTCGAATCAGTGGCTAGACACATAATTAAGTGTCCAGCCACCTATGTCAACGGTGACCGGAGACCCGCGGGGGCCGATCGGCGGTGCACCGCGGCGATTACAGTGGTCCCAGTCCAGGCCGCACCCGGGGTGCCGAGTTCCGTCCGTATCCGTGGTCAGGCGCGTACACCTGGCCCGCGATCGCCCGAGGAGTGTCATGCCAGCCGCGAAGCCCGACCCGGTGATGCCTCGGCCGAGCCTCGTCGACTGCGCCCCGGTCAGCTTCGGGCTCTTCGCCCTCTCCCGTGAACTGCACGGTTACGGCGCTGAGTTGCTGCTGAAGCTCGGCCTGCACCCCGGCCAGGAGCTCATCCTCATGCAGCTCTTCGACAGGGACGGTCAGACGCAGGCCGAGATCCAGCAGGCGGTCGGGCTCGACCATTCCACCGTCTCGCGGTCGATCCGCCGCATGGAGGACGCCGGGCTCCTCGTCCGAGCCCCAGCCCAGCACGACCGCCGAGCCGTCATCGTCTCCCTCGCCGACGACGGTGAGGCGCTGCGTCAGCCGCTCGCCGAGCTGTGGGCCAGCCTCGACCGGCTCGCCACCGACACCCTGCGCAGGACCGAGGGCGCCGGCTTCCTCGCCACGGTCGCGGAGCTCGAACGCACCTACGCCGCCGCCCGCCGCGGCTGACCACGCTGCGGGAACGTGTCCGGGCACCGCGAAAAAGCCGATGGCGCGGATGGTGCCGACAGGAAGGACCGGCCACACTGCTGGTGTGGACGCCTTTCAAGCAGGTGACCCGGGACTCTTCACTCCGGAGTCGGTGACCTGGCAGATGCACGGCGACCCGATGATGTGGGTCGCCGGAGTCCGCGCGCTCTATCTGCAGGCCCTGCACCCGCGCGCGGTGCGGGGAGTCATGCAGAACTCGGATTTTCGGCATGACGCGTGGGGCCGGCTGATGCGCACCGCGAACTTCGTGGGGACGACGACGTACGGGACGAGTGAAGCCGCTGAGAAGGCAGGGGCGCGCGTACGGAAGATTCACATGATGCTCACAGCGGCCGACCCGGAGACGGGGGAGCGGTACCGGATCGACGAGCCCGAGCTGCTGCTGTGGGTGCACTGCGCGGAGATCGACTCCTATCTGCACGTCGTACGGCGCTCGGGGTTCCGCCTCACCGACACGCAGGCCGACCAGTACATCGGTGAACACCGCGTGAGCGCACGGCTGGTGGGGCTCGACCCCGGCGACGTACCCGCGGACCGGGCCCAACTGGCCGGGTACTTCAAGCGGGTGCTGCCCGAGCTGGTGGCGGGTCCGGAGGCGCGGGACGTGGACGACTTCCTGTTGCGCCCGCCGACACACCCGCTGCTCGTACCGGCGCGCGCCCTGCTGTGGAGGCGCGTGGCGCAGCTGGCGTACGCCTCTTTGCCGCCGTACGCCCACGAGTTGTACGGCAGGACAGCCCCGTCGCCCGCCGTGGTGACCCGGCGCCTGCGTGTCGTCGGCACCACGCTGCGCTGTGTTCCCGCACGTCTGCGCTGGCAACTTCCGCCCAAACACATTCTGCGGGCCATGTCACGACTGGGCCCCGGCTCCCGCCCGGCGCCGTACAAAGTCGACAGATAACTCGCCATACTGGACGGGCCGGGGAGGGCGCGGGGTGAGCATCGACGGGGGCGGTCGCAGGAGATGGCGGAGACCAGACTGATCCAGAGCCGGTACCGGCTGCTCGATCTCATAGGGCGCGGCGGTATGGGTGAGGTGTGGCGGGCGCGGGACGAGTCCCTTGGCCGGCAGGTGGCGGTCAAGTGCCTCAAGCCCCTTGGCCCGCACCACGATCAGTCCTTCACCCGCGTACTGCGCGAGCGGTTCCGGCGCGAGGCCCGGGTGGCCGCCGCGCTCCAGCACCGCGGGGTGACGGTCGTCCATGACTTCGGCGAGTCCGACGGCGTGCTGTATCTGGTGATGGAGCTGCTGGAAGGGCGGAATCTCAGCCAGCTCCTGGAGGACAACAAGCAGCACCCGTTGCCGGTCGCCGACGTCATCGATGTCGCCGACCAGGTGGCCGCGGCCCTTGCCTACACCCATCAACAGGGCATCGTGCACCGCGACCTGAAGCCCGCGAACATCATGCGGCTCACCGACGGCACGGTGAAGATCTGCGACTTCGGCATCGCGCGCCTCGCCCAGGACATCGGGTTCACCTCGCGGCTGACCGGCACCGGCATCGCGATGGGCACCCCGCACTACATGTCGCCGGAGCAGATCGGCGGCACCCATGTCGACCAGCGCAGCGACCTGTACTCCTTCGGCTGCGTGCTCTACGAAATCGCCACCGGGGCACCGCCGTTCGACCTCGACGACGCATGGGCGGTCCTCGTCGGCCACCGGGACACGCCGCCGGAACCGCCGCGCCGACACCGGGCCGAACTCCCCGAGTACTTCGAGAAGATCATCCTGGATCTGCTCGCCAAGGAGCCCGAGGAGCGCCCGCAGGACGCCCGCGAACTCGGCCGCCGGATCAGCGCGGGCCGCACGACCGGCATGTACGTGCCGACCGTGGTGTCTCCCGTCGTACGACAACCGGCTCCGGAACGGCGTGCGTTGGCGCCCTCGGTTCAGGCGCGCCCAGACGAGCCGCCGTCGCGCGAGTCCCGGCTGCCCTCCTGGACCCGTGGCATGACGACAGGCCACAAGGCGACCGGCTCCGGGCTGCGCGTCGCACCGCCGGACGCCTCGGCGGGCCTCACCGGCGAGTGGATCGCGCGTCCGTCCACGGCTGTGGCGCGGGCGCCCGAGCGCACCGAACGTCCCACCCCCTCACCGGAGGTGGTCACCGCCCTGGCAGGGCGGCACAGCGCGGGGCTGAGCCTCGGGCGGCTCGGCCGGTGGACCGAGGCGGGTGAGGTGCATCGCGCGGTCGCCGCCGAGCGGGAACACGTCCTCGGGCCCGGTCACCCCGACACGCTCGCGAGCCGCTACGAGGTCGGGTTCACCCTCAGTCGCACCGGACGCCCCGCCGAGGCGCTGCGCGAGTACGCGCATGTCGCCCAGGCCAGGGAGCGGGTGCTGGGTCCAGACCACGCCGACACGCTCGCCGCGCGGCAGGAAATGGCGTACGTGCTCGGACAGTTGGGCCGTCACTTCGAGGCACACCAGGCCTATACGTCCGTGCTCGCCGCCCGGGAGCGGGCCATGGGCGCCGACCACCCGGACACCCTGCGCTGTCGCCACAACCTCGCCTTCAACCTGAGCAGGCTGGGCCGTCTGGAGGACTCGTACCGCATGGCGAGCGAGGTGGCGGCCGCCCGTGCCAGGGTACTTGGCGCGACGCACCCCGACACGTTGGTCACCCGGTATGAAGTCGCCTATGCGCTGGGCCAGTTGGGGCGTTGGCCCGAAGCGCTGCACGCCTACCGTGAGGTGGCCGAGGCCCGCGCGCAGGCGCTGGGTCCCGATCACCCGGACACGCTCGCCGCCCGCTACGAGGTCGGCATCAGCCTCGGCCGCCTCGGCCGCAGCGCGCAGGCCCTGGAGCTGTACCGCGACCTGATCGACGACCGCACCCGCGTACACGGCGCCGCGCATCCCGAGACCCTGCGCGCCCGGCACGGCCTCGGCGTCAACCTCGGCCGGATGGGCCGCTGGGAGGAGGCGCTCGCGGAGTCCCGCGACGTGTGCGCCATCCGGGAACGCGTCCTCGGCGCCGATCATCCGGACACGCTCGTCAGCCGGCGCGAGGTCGCGGTCGGCCTCGGCTGGCTCGGTCGCTGGGCCGACGCGCTCGCCGAGTACCGAGGGGTGGCCTCCGCTCGGGAGAGGGTCCTCGGCGCCGATCATCCCGACGCGCTCGCCAGCCGTAACGACGAGGCCCACTGCCTGGAACAGCTCGGGCGGCGGCAGGAGGCCGTGGAGCTGTACCGGAGGGTGGCCGCCTTGCGGCAGCAGCGGGCGTCCGGGGGGCAATGAGGGGGCTGGGGTAGTGGGGTTTTCGCCCCCGCCGCCCCTACCCGTCCCATCTTTCTGGGGCTGCGCCCCAGACCCCCTGGGTCGTTTGTCTGCTGCGGGGCTGTGGGGGCTTGTCGCGCAGTTCCCCGCGCCCCTGCGGGGGCGCGGCCCCCGTACGGGCGCCCGCCGCCTGCCGCGTAACCCTGGCCGTCGTAGATCATCGCGTGCTACCAAGAACCATGCCTGCACTCGAGGGATACGACGCCGTGATCGTAGGCGGGGGCCACAACGGGCTCGTCGCCGCCGCCTACCTGGCCCGGGCCGGGCGGTCGGTGGTGGTGCTGGAGCGGCTGGGGACGACCGGTGGCGCCGCCGTGTCCACCCGGCCGTTCGCCGGGGTCGACGCGCGCCTGTCGCGCTACTCGTACCTGGTCAGCCTGCTGCCCCGGAAGATCGTGCGGGATCTCGGCCTGGACTTCCGGGTACGCGGGCGCACCGTCTCCTCGTACACACCCGTCGAGCGGGACGGAAAGCCGACCGGGCTGCTCGTCGGCGGGGGCGAGCGGCGCACCCGCGAGGCGTTCGCGCGGCTGACCGGATCGGACAGCGAGTACGCGGCGTGGCAGCGGTTCTACGGCATGACGGGCCGCGTCGCCCAGCGGGTGTTCCCGACGCTCACCGAGCCCTTGCCAACGCGCGACGAGCTGCGTCGGCGTGTCGACGACGAGGAGGCGTGGCGGGTTCTCTTCGAGGAGCCGGTCGGTGCCGCGGTGGAGGAATACTTCGCGGACGACCTCGTCCGCGGTGTCGTCCTCACCGATGCCCTCATCGGGACCTTCGCGGACGCCCACGACCCCTCACTGCGGCAGAACCGCTGCTTCCTCTATCACGTCATCGGCGGCGGCACCGGAGCCTGGGACGTGCCGGTCGGCGGCATGGGCGCCCTGACCGACGCGATCGCCGCGGCGGCGCGCCATGCGGGTGTCGTGATCGCGACCGGCCACGAGGCGGTACGGATCGAGACGGACGGGCAGGCCGCCGAGGTCACCTACCGCAGCGCCGACGGCGAGGGTGTCATCGCGACCCGCCACGTCCTGGTGAACGCCTCGCCGCAGGAGCTCGCGCGCCTCACCGGCGACGAACCGCCCACCCCCGCCGAGGGCGCCCAGCTCAAGGTGAACATGCTCCTGAAGCGACTGCCGAGGCTGCGCGACACCTCCGTCGACCCGCGCGAGGCGTTCTCCGGGACCTTCCACATCGCCGAGGGGTACGAGCAGTTGGCCACCGCCCACGCGCAGGCCGCGTCCGGCGAGCTGCCCACCGCGCCGCCCTCCGAGATCTACTGCCACTCACTCACCGACCCGAGCATCCTCGGCCGGGACCTGGTCGAGCAGGGCTACCAGACCCTCACGCTCTTCGGACTCCACACGCCGGCCCGGCTCTTCGCACGCGACAACGAGGCCGTACGTGACGAACTGCTGAAGTCGACCCTGGCGCAGCTTGACGCCCACCTCGCCGAACCGCTCGTCTCCTGCCTCGCCACCGACGCCGACGGCCGCCCCTGCATCGAGGCGAAGACCCCGCTCGACCTGGAACGCGACCTGCGGCTGCCGGGCGGCAACATCTTCCACCGCGACCTCGCCTTCCCCTACGCGCAGGAGGGCACGGGCCGCTGGGGCGTGGAGACCCGGCACCCGAACGTCCTGCTGTGCGGGGCGGGCGCGGTGCGCGGCGGCGGGGTCAGCGGGGTGCCCGGGCACAACGCGGCAATGGCCGTGCTGGAGGAGCGGGACCCTGGAGGCCTCGGCTAGGCCGTTCTCCTGGCCGGGGAAGTGGCGGGTGGCCTTTGTGGCGGGCGGCCAGGGAAGGCCTGTGGCGGCCTCAGTCGCCGGACTCCACCCAGCCCACCGCCTCGATCCGTGCGGCGTCCGCCGGTCGTGCCTCGTCGAAGAGGACCCGGTCGCCGGACTCGACCCGAAGCCCGTCGACGTACGCGCCGCGGCCGACGTACAGCTGGTCGGTCCTGTACCGCCAGCGTGTGGTGAGCAGCGGTGTCCGGGGGAGCTCGGCGGTGAGCCGGTGCCAGACCCGGCCCGACCAGCCGGTGACCGAGCCGGACGGATGTTCCCGCGGTTCCTCGCCGTGCGGGGCCGCAGTCGTGAAGGGAACCGGCTGCCAGCTCGCGCCGCCGTCGGCGGAGGCCTCCAGGAAGAGGAGGTCCGACCGGGGTTCGGTGTCCCACCACAGGGAGCAGCGCAGACGTGCCGGACCGGCGCCGGTGTCGAGCACGGGCAGCGCCAGCGTGGCCGTCGTGGCGCTCGCCATCCCGGAGAACCAGGACGTACGGCCGCGTGCGGGGCGTACCGGCACGGCGCGCGCCAGGGTGTTCGCCGCGGCGACCCGGGGAGCGGAGCCGGAGCGCCAACTTCGGACGGGATGAACGGAGTTGCCGAGGACGATCAGGAAGGAGTCGGTCGTCGGGTCGAGGACGAGCGAGGTGCCGGTGAAGCCGGTGTGGCCCGCGGTGCGCGGGGTGGCCATCGCGCCCATGTACCAGTGCTGGTAGAGCTCGAAGCCGAGACCGTGTTCGTCACCCGGGAAGGCCGTGTTGAAGTCGGTGAACATCAGGTCCACCGTCTCCGGCTCCAGGATGCGCGCCCTGCCGTACACGCCGCCGTTGAGCAGCGTACGGCCGAGGACTGCCAGGTCCCAGGCGCAGGAGAACACGCCCGCGTGGCCGGCCACCCCGCCCAGGGAGTACGCGTTCTCGTCGTGCACCTCGCCCCACACGAGACCCCGGTTCAGCCCCGACCAGGGCAGCCGTGCGTCCTCGGTGGCGGCGATCTTCGGCTTCCAGGAGGCGGGCGGGTTGTAGCGGGTGCGGTGCATGCCGAGCGGGGCGGTGATCTCCTCGCGGAGGAGGGTGTCGAGGGTGCGGCCCGTGATCTTCTCCAGAACGAGCTGGAGCGAGATCAGATTCAGGTCCGAGTAGAGGTACTTGGTGCCCGGCGGGTTGAGTGGCACCTCGTTCCAGATGAGTTGGAGTTTTCCCTCGTGGGTCGGCGCGCTGTAGAGGGGGATCCAGGCGCGGAAACCCGAGGTGTGGGTGAGGAGCTGACGGATCGTGATGTCCTGCTTGCCCGCGCCCGCGAACTCCGGGAGGTACGAGGCGACCGTCGCGGCCAGTTCCAGCGCGCCGCGTTCGATCTGCTGGACCGCGAGGATCGAGGTGAACAGCTTCGACACGGAGGCGAGGTCGTAGACGGTGTCCTGGGCCGCCGCGATCTGCTGCTGGGCAGGGAACTCGACGCCTTTGTCGGACTTCTCGTCGTACGCCGCATAGCGCACCGCCATACCGATCGGCTGATGCAGCGCCACCGTGCCGCCGCGACCGGCGAGAAGCACGGCGCCCGCGTACCAGGGGTGCTTGGGGGAGGGGTTGAGGAACGCCTCGGCGTCGGTGACCAGTTGGTGCAGATGGGCGGGCAGCAGTCCGGCGCGCTCGGCCGATCTGTGCCGCAGGGTCGGCCGCCTGTTGCCGTCTCCCTCGGCGGCCGCGGCAGGCCCTGCGGGAAAGGGGGCGATGGCCAGCGCGCCGCCCAAAGCCAGCGCCCTTCTGCCCAGTTGGCGACGGGTCGGCCCGCCCGCCGAATTGCCCACTGCTTCTTCGGTCATCGAGGAGTCTCCCGCCGCGCCGCCTGAAAGTATCTTTCCGGGTTCGCTGTGCGGAGTGAAACTTTCCTGTCAGGGGAGGGGGTGTGTCAACCGTGGCAGGCGGTTCCGGTGAATCTGACGGAGCATCAGAAAAGCCCTTCCCTCGTCCGGAGGACTGCGGCATCCTGCGGCCATGCAGACGGAGCTGAGCAAGAGACTGGGAGTCGAGCACGCCATCTTCGGCTTCACGCCGTTTCCCGCGGTCGTCGCGGCCATCAGCCGGGCGGGCGGATTCGGTGTGCTCGGCGCGGTCCGCTACACCGCCCCCGACGACCTCAAACGCGACCTCGACTGGATCGAGGCGAACGTCGACAACATGCCCTACGGCCTGGATGTCGTCATGCCGGCCAAGAAGGTCGAAGGCGTCACCGAGGCCGACGTCGAGGCGATGATCCCCGAAAAGCATCGGCAGTACGTCAGGGACACCCTGGCCAAGTACGAGGTGCCCGAGCTCGCCGAGGGCGAGGTGTCGGGGTGGAGGATCACGGGGTGGATGGAGCAGGTCGCCCGCAACCAGCTCGACGTCGCCTTCGACTACCCGATCAAGCTGCTGGCCAACGCGCTCGGGTCCCCGCCCGTCGATGTCGTCGAGCGCGCCCACGAGCGCGGGGTGCTCGTCGCCGCGCTCGCGGGCAGCGCCCGGCACGCCCGCAAGCACGCCGAAGCGGGCATCGACATCGTCGTCGCGCAGGGCTATGAGGCGGGCGGCCACACCGGGGAGATCGCCTCGATGGTGCTCACACCGGAGGTCGTGGACGCCGTCGATCCGCTGCCCGTACTCGCGGCAGGTGGCATCGGCAGCGGACAGCAGGTGGCGGCCGCGCTCAGCCTCGGAGCCGAAGGTGTGTGGCTCGGCTCCATATGGCTGACCGTGACGGAGGCCGAGATGCACTCCCGCGGCGTCACGCGGAAGCTGCTCGCCGCAGGGTCCGGCGACACGGTCCGCTCACGCGCGCTGACCGGGAAACCGGCACGGCAGCTACGCACCGAGTGGACCGAGGCCTGGGACGACCCGAACGGGCCCGGCACGCTTCCCATGCCCTTGCAGGGCCTGCTCGTGGCCGAGGCGCTCTCCCGGATCCAGAAGTACGAGGTGGAGCCGCTGCTCGGCACACCCGTCGGGCAGATCGTCGGGCGGATGAACAGCGAACGCAGTGTCCAGGAGGTCTTCGACGACCTGACCCGGGGGTTCGAGCACGCCGTGGACCGTATCAACCGCATCGCAGGAAGGGGCGACCAGTCGTGAGCAAGGTGGAGAGTGCGCCGCCGAACGGCTTCTGGGCCCAGGCCGCGTCCGACCCGGAGCGAACGGTCCTCGTCACTCCGGCAGGAGAGGAATGGAGCGCCGGCCGGCTGCACGCCTCGGCCAACCAACTGGTCCATGGACTGCGCGCCGCAGGACTCGCACGCGGGGACGCCTTCGCGGTCGTCCTGCCCAACAGCGTCGAGTTCTTCGTCGCCTACCTCGCCGCCTCGCAGGCGGGCTTCTACCTCGTTCCCGTCAACCACCACCTCGTCGGTCCCGAGATCGCCTGGATCGTCGCCGACTCCGGCGCCAAGGTACTCATCGCGCACGAGCACTTCGTGGACGCCGCACGTCACGCCGCCGACGAGGCCAAGCTTCCGGTCACCCACCGCTACTCCGTCGGCCGGGTCGAGGGCTTCCGGCCGTACGCCGAACTCCTGGACGGACAGAGCGAATCGGCGCCCGAGGACCGCACGCTCGGCTGGGTCATGAACTACACCTCGGGCACCACGGGCCGCCCGCGCGGAATCCGGCGCCCGCTGCCCGGCAAGCTCCCGGAGGAGACGTACCTCGGCGGCTTCCTCGGCATCTTCGGCATCAAGCCGTACGACGACAATGTGCACCTCGTCTGCTCACCGCTCTACCACACCGCCGTCCTGCAGTTCGCGGGCGCGTCCCTGCACATCGGCCACCGTCTGGTGCTGATGGACAAGTGGACACCCGAAGAGATGCTCCGTGTCATCGACGCACACAAGTGCACGCACACCCATATGGTCCCGACCCAGTTCCACCGGCTGCTGGCACTCCCCGACGAGGTGAGGGCCCGATACGACGTCTCCGCCATGCGGCACGCGATCCATGGCGCGGCCCCCTGCCCGGACCATGTGAAGCGGACGATGATCGAGTGGTGGGGCGAGTGTGTGGAGGAGTACTACGCGGCCAGCGAGGGCGGCGGGGCCTTCGCGACCGCCGAGGACTGGCTCAAGAAGCCCGGTACGGTCGGCAAGGCCTGGCCGATCAGTGAACTCGCCGTCTTCGACGACCACGGCAACAGGCTGCCGCCCGGTGAACTCGGCACCGTCTACATGAAGATGAGCACCGGCGGATTCTCGTACCACAAGGACGAGACCAAGACGAAGAAGAGCCGCATCGGCGACTTCTTCACCGTCGGCGACCTCGGTCTCCTCGACGAGGACGGCTACCTCTTCCTCCGCGACCGCAAGATCGACATGATCATCTCGGGCGGGGTCAACATCTACCCGGCCGAGATCGAGGCCGCGCTGCTCGCCCACCCCGCCGTCGCCGACGCGGCCGCCTTCGGCATCCCGCACGACGGCTGGGGTGAGCAGGTCAAGGCCGTGGTCGAGCCCGCTCCCGGACACGAGCCGGGCGCCGCCCTCGCCGCGGACATTCTCGACCACTGCGAACGGCAGCTCGCGGGCTACAAGCGGCCCAAGAGCGTCGACTTCATCGAGACGATGCCGCGTGATCCGAACGGCAAGCTGTACAAGCGGAGGCTGCGCGATCCGTACTGGGAGGGGCGCAAGCGGCTGGTGTGACAGGCACCCGCTACCTGGGACCGCTGGTGTGGTCCCGCCCTATGTGCGGCGGGACCACACCACGGTCCCTAGCGGCGCTCGTTCACTCGCACGACCTTCAGTCCGGGCGAGGACAGGATGTCCTTCTCGCAGAACCGGGACGTCACCCACCGCTCGCCCGAGAACAGCCGTGTCTGGTCGCTGTAGTGCGCCGAGTTCGGGTTCGACGACTGGGAGTACGTCAGGAGCGTACGGGCGACCGGGCAGCGACTGCCGTCCCAGCCGACGGCCTGGATATAGCTCGACCCGGTGGTGACCTCCGTGTAGGCGCCGGCCGTCGGGTTCCACACCGGTTCGATCTTGTTCCACACACCGAGCGACTCCGTGCCGCCCGGCACCGGGATGCGCTCACCGCCCCGTACGACGTACTGGTTCGCGCCGAGCCGGGCGTCGAGCGTGATGCCCGCCCCACGCAACTCGGTGACCGTGTCGGCGAGAGCCCTGGCGACGCCGGGCGCGTCGGTGTTGAGCGTGTTCGGGGTGCGGACCGGGTCCGCCGCCGAGAACGGGACCTTCCACAGCTGCGCGGCCGGGACGGCGGCCGTCAGTTTCCGCCAGAACCGGTCGAAGAGGAGCGCGCCCCGGCTGTCGGTGTTCGTGCTGTGGCCCCACGCCTTGAGCACACCACAGGCCTCCCACACATCAACGGCCGTACCGTTGCTGCCTGTTGCGATGCCACCCGGCAGCGCGGCACACGCCTGTGCCGTGTCGTCGGCGATGAGATCACCGGCCGGCACCCGGTTCGCGAACTGCTGCGCCTGGAGATCCCGTACGGTCAGCCGGCCCTTCTCGGCCAGCGCCGCCACGTCCTCGACCGCCCCACGCGTGCGCATCGAGCGCTGCGTGCCGAGCGACCCGAAGACCCGCTCGTACCCGGTCAACGGCCGGTCGGCATTGGCGAGCCAGGCACTGTCGTTGGAGTTCTCCGCGTACGGAGCGTCCTTGAGCACCGGCATCTTCGCCGGCCCGAAAATCCCGGGCTGTACGGCGTCGGGGTCGCTGCCGAGTGCGCAGTCGCCGCGCGAGCCGTCAAGGACGGCCAGGCCGCTCGACGGATAGGTGGCCCTGCCGAGCGCCGTCGAGCAACGCTGCGCCAACTCGTCGGTGATGCGCGGGAGTACCTGGGACTGCGTGAACAGCGAGTGCCCACCCGCGTCGGCGGCGACCGTGTTCACCCAGGGCAGCCCCTGAGTGCGCTTGAGGGAGGTGAGAACGTCGGCCGTGCTGCGGGCCTTGCTGAATCCGAGTGCGGTGTCGGGGGCGCGGAGGTTCGCGGTGTTCGGGTCGTTCACCGCGTACGCGGTCGTGGACGTCCAGGGGAGCGGCAGTTGCGCGCCGAGGGTGGTGATGACCGGGCCGTACCGGGTCCACCACTGGGTGCGCGTCACCGGCGCACCGTCCAACACGTCGACGGTGACGGTCCGCTTCGTCATACGTTCTGTTCTGCCGTCCACCAGATACGCGGTCGGGTCGGCGGGATCCAGTGTCAGCTGATGGAGGTTGAGGGTTGTCCCCGTCGCGACCGTGTGGCTCCACGCCACCTGCGCGTTGTGCCCGATGGACACCGTCGCCGAACCGAGCAGCGCACCGCCCATGACGTTCAGCTCACCGGGGATCGTCTGCTGCATCTGCCAGAAGCGGCGGCCACCCTGCCAGGGGTAGTGCGGGTTGCCGAGCAACAGACCGCGGCCGTCTGCCGTGGTGGCGCCGCTGAAGGCGACCGCGTTGGACCCCATGTCGGCGGTGTCGAAGAGTTCCTGCGCGCCGAGAGCGGCGCTCTTCGCGTCAGGCGCGGCGGCGACGGAGACCGTCGTCGCCGTGGGCGGCTGCGCGGCCGTGATGCCGTTCACCCCGCGGCCCTCACCGCCGAGCACGGCCAGCGCGAAGCTCCGTGCGGCCACGTCCACGGTGGTCACCGGACGCACCCAGGCGGCGCCGCCGCACGCCGGGTCGGTGATCCGGTTCTGGGCGAGCCAGGCGTTGTACCCGGCCGCCCAGCCGCGCGTCAGATCCTTGACCTCGCGGCCGGGGCCCTGCGGCGCGGGTTCCGCGAGCAGCTTCTCCACCGTGCCCGCATCGCGTACGCCGTGGAAATACAGGTCGCTGGAGAGGTTGCTGGTCGCGGAGGACAGCGAGCCGTCCGGGACCCCGTCGGGACCGAAGTAGCGGGAACGCTCGCCGCGTAAGGTGAGGAAGCCGTCGGCGAGCGTGCACACCTGGTCGGCGGCCTGCGCCCAGCCGGTCCCGAAACCGAGGTTCGCATAGTCCTTCGCAACGATGTGCGGAATGCCGTACTCGGTGTAGCGGATCACGGCCGACAGGCCGCCGCGTGAGGGGTGTTGCTGACTTCCCTGTTGCTGGGCCGCGGCCGAGGGCAGTGAAGCCGCGGCCGTGAGCAGGGTGACGGCAGTGATCGCGAACCGTCTCAGGCGGGTGCGCATGGTGCTCCCAACATCGTTGAGGGAAGGGGCGATTGAGCGTTTCTGGGGGTTTGTGCCGGATGAAGTGACCGGGCTGTCCGTTCCCGTCACCGCGCGCCCGGCTTGACCTCCTTCATGCGAGGCAACGAGGATCATGTGTCATGACGCCTGAACACGGCAGCACGGTTGACGGAGTGCTGAAGGGCAGCGCCCGGCGTGTCCCGGCCCGCGTAGCGGTCGAGTACCGCGAGCGCTCCTGGACGTACGCGGAACTCGACGACGCCGTGTCCCGCGCGGCGAGCGTGCTGCTGGAACAGGGGCTCACCCCCGGCGACCGAGTCGGCGCCTACGGCCACAACTCGGACGCGTACCTGATCGGCTTCCTCGCCTGCGCCCGCGCGGGACTCGTCCACGTGCCGGTCAACCAGAACCTGACCGGCGACGACCTCGCGTACATCGTCGGCCAGTCCGGCAGTTCCCTGGTCCTGACCGACCCGGACCTTGCCGGCCAACTCCCACAGGGAGTACGTACGTTGCCCCTTCGGGACGCGGACGACTCACTGCTCGCGCGGCTGGACGCGGCGCCCGTGTACGAGGGTGCCGAGTCGCGGACCCAGACGCTCGTGCAGTTGCTCTACACGTCGGGGACCACCGCTCTCCCCAAGGGCGCGATGATGACGCACCGCGCCCTGGTGCACGAGTACCTGAGCGCCATCGCGGCCCTGGACCTGAGCCCGGGGGACCGGCCCGTGCACGCGCTGCCGCTCTACCACTCGGCACAGATGCACGTGTTCCTGCTGCCGTACCTCGCGGTCGGCGCGACGAACCTCATCATCGACGCGCCCGACGCGGACCAGATCTTCGAGCTGATCGAGACCGGCCGCGCGGACAGCCTCTTCGCCCCGCCCACCGTGTGGATCGGTCTGTCGAACCGTCCCGACTTCGCGGCCCGCGACCTGAGCGGACTGCGCAAGGCGTACTACGGCGCGTCGATCATGCCGGTGCCCGTACTGCAGCGGCTGCGCGAACGGCTGCCGAAGCTGGCCTTCTACAACTGCTTCGGGCAGAGCGAGATCGGCCCGCTGGCCACGGTCCTCGCGCCGGACGAGCACAAGGGGCGGATGGACTCCTGCGGACGCACGGTCCTGTTCGTGAACGCGAAGGTGGTCGACGAGAACGGCAAGGAGGTCCCCGACGGGACGCAGGGTGAAGTCGTCTACCGGTCACCGCAGTTGTGCGAGGGGTACTGGGACAAGCCGGAAGAGACGGCCGAGGCCTTCCGTGACGGCTGGTTCCACTCCGGGGACCTCGCCGTGCGGGACGCCCACGGGTACTTCACCGTCGTCGACCGCGTGAAGGACGTCATCAACTCCGGTGGCGTGGTCATCGCCTCACGCCAGGTCGAGGACGCGCTGTACACGCACGAGGGGGTCGCCGAGGTGGCGGTCATCGGCCTCCCGGACGACCGCTGGATCGAGGCCGTCACCGCCGTCGTCGTTCCCCGCGGCGAGGTCACCGAGGCCGAACTCGTCGCGCACGCACGGGAGAAGCTCGCCCACTTCAAGGCGCCCAAGCGGGTGCTGTTCGTGGACGAGTTGCCGCGCAACGCGAGCGGGAAGATCCTCAAGCGGGAGCTGCGGGAGCGATTCGCCTGAGATCCGGGCTCCGATGCCAGAGAGGCCCGGATGCTGACTCGGCAGAGGTCCCAGTGCCGATGCCACAAAGATTCCAGCGCCGATGCCTCAGAGGTCCGGGCTCTAGTGATTCCGTAGATCGACGATCCGCTTGATCTTTCCCACCGACCGCTCCAGCGACTCCGGTTCGACGATCTCGACCGCGACCGACACCCCGATCCCGTCCTTCACCGCGGTCACGATGGCGTGTGCGGCCGCCTCGCGGGTCTTCGGCGTCGCGCCGGTGCGCGCCTCGGCCCGTACGGTGACCGCGTCGAGGCGACCCTCGCGGGTGAGCCGCAGCTGGAAGTGCGGTGCCACCCCCGGCGTGCGCAGCACGATCTCCTCGATCTGCGTCGGGAAGAGATTGACCCCGCGCAGGATCACCATGTCGTCGCTGCGGCCCGTGATCTTCTCCATCCGGCGGAACACCCGCGCCGTACCGGGCAGCAGGCGTGTCAGGTCCCGCGTCCGGTAGCGGATGACGGGCATGGCCTCCCTGGTGAGCGAGGTGAACACCAACTCGCCCTCTTTGCCGTCCGGCAGCACCTTTCCGGTGAACGGGTCGACGACCTCCGGGTAGAAATGGTCCTCCCAGATGTGCAGACCGTCCTTGGTTTCCGCGCACTCCTGCGCGACGCCCGGGCCGATCACCTCCGACAGCCCGTAGATGTCCACCGCGTCGATCGCGAACCGCTCCTCGATCTCGCGCCGCATCTCCTCCGTCCACGGCTCGGCCCCGAAGATGCTCACGCGCAGCGACGTCCCCCGCGGGTCGACGCCCTGCCGCTCGTACTCGTCGAGAAGCGTCAGCATTTACGAGGGGGTCACCATGATGATCTCGGGTTTCAGGTCCTGCATCAGCTGGACCTGGCGTGCCGTCATGCCCCCGGAGGCGGGGATGACCGTACAGTCGAGCCGTTCGGCGCCGTAGTGTGCGCCGAGCCCACCTGTGAACAACCTATAGCCGTACGCCACATGCACCTTGTCACCAGGCCGTCCACCCGCCGCCCGGATCGAGCGGGCCACCATGTCGGCCCACATGGACAGGTCGCCCTCTGTGTAGCCGACGACCGTGGGGCGCCCGGTGGTGCCGCTCGACGCGTGAATGCGCTGGATCTCGTTCTGCGGCACGGCGAACATCCCGTACGGGTAGTTCTCGCGCAGGTCCGCCTTCACCGTGAACGGGAACCACGCGAGGTCGGCGAGCGTGCGGCAGTCGTCGGGGCTTACGCCGGCCTTGTCGAAGGACTCCCGGTAGAAGGGAACGTGCTCGTACGCGTACCGCAGCGATGTCCGCAGCCGTTCCAGCTGGTGCACCCGCAAGCCCTCCGCGTCGAGCCGTTCGCCCGCGTCGAACAGGGCCGCCGAGCCCGTGGAGCGTGTGGAGTCCATGGAATCCGCCATCGGGACTTCTCCCTCATCAACCGCGTCAATTCGGGCGAACGATCATTCGGTCGATCTGCTGCTCGGGATCAGTAATTCAGGCAGTTCGGTCTCAGGCAAGTGGTCGGCGCGCTTTTTCGTGAGTCCTTGGGCGCGACGACGCCCGTGGATCGGTTACCCGAACTCCTGCCCGCGCTGTGAACCCTCAGGTGCGCCGGGGCTGCCTGCCTACGGCTGTTGGCGCGATGCCGGTATCCGCAACATCATCGCCGCGCGTGGCGGATCTTCAGCCGTCCGAACCCCATGGCCCCGGAGATCCGGATCGTCGGGCCGCCGGGGCGGGAACGCCGCGGGATCTTGTAGCGCCAGTCTTTCCACCCGGTCTGCAGCTCGCCGACTTCGACGGTCGCGTCGCGAGGCACTGTGATCCTGGCCCTGCCGGTGCCGAGCTGCAGTTCGATGTCGACCACCGGATGCTCGATGACAGCCCGGGAGAGGTCCAGGTGCACTCTTCCGAACGCGGACTCGACCTTGAGGGTCCTCGGTACCCGCCATGCGCCGCGCCGGTGGATCCGTCCGCCGGCGGCGGCGATCGTGAACGTGCTTTCCGCGGGTTCGTCCGGGAGCGAGGCGAGAGCCGACACAAGGTCGCCGCGTGTCCTGGCGGTGAGCGCCTGGTGCAGGCGCTCGTCCATCTCCTCGTGCGAGAGGTGCCCTTCGGCGTAGCCCTGCTGCACGCGCCGCACAGCTGTGTCGCGGTCGTTCTCACTGATCAGCGGCGGCTGCTGTTCCGGCAGAGAGGTCACCGTTTCACTTTAGTGCCGTCTCAGCCGGGCGTACGAGCCTTGGTCGTCCCCCCGCGCAGGCCTATCCCGCACCGTTTCCGCGTCGGCTCGTCGGCAAGCCCCGACGGTGTGCCGCCGTTTCGGTCCGAGGGCGCGTGGGTCTTGTTTTAACAAGGCTCCCGTTCAAGGGACGGTTGCTAATCTGAGGGGGCGCCCGGAGCCCCGGGCCGAGGCTCCGGGGGGATCATGAGGCCTCGTCTGGTGTTCGTGCACGGAATCGGCGGACCGCGAGAACCGGTCGTCGAACTTGACGCATGGCTGCGCGCCTTGGCCAGGGGTGCCCGTGACGCAGGGCATACGCACCGAGTTCTGGATTTGATCCAGGGCTGGGTGGTCGATGCCCGATTCGCCTACTACGGCCATCTGTTCAACACTACTCAGGGGCAAGGCGCTGCATCTCAGGACGAGGAGGCGGATCTCCTCGTCGGTGAACTGCTTCTGGAAGCCGTTGACGAGTGGCTGGCCGAGCCCGCGTCGAAGGACAGCGTTCGCCTGTTGCAGGCAGCTCGTGCCCAGCTCGCGCCCGAAGGAACCCCGCAGGGCGTCGGTGCGGTGGCCCGACACGTGCTCACCGCAGCCAATACCCTGCTGTCGGTCCCCGGTCTGCGGACCTTCGGTGGCTGGGCGAGCGCGGGACTGATGGTCGGCCAGTTGCGCCAAGTGGCCCGTTACTTACGTCGCGGTGAGGCGGACGCGGAGGGTGCGACGTTGGATGTCCGGATCCGACGCTGTGTCGCGCAGTACCTCGACCCGTCCCGCCCCACCATCGTCATCGCGCACTCCCTGGGTACCGTCGTGTCGTATGAGACGCTGCACGCGTACCAAGGCAGTGTTCCTCTCCTGGTCACCATCGGCTCGCCGATGGGAATGAGCATGGCCGTACGTCCCCGGATGCGCCCTCAGCCCCTGAAGGTGCCGGACGCGGTCGAGAGGTGGCTCAACTTCTGGGACCGTGACGACTTCATAGCCGGACGGCCGCTGCTGGAGAAGGTCGTACAGCCCAACCGCCGTTCCGTACGGCCATGCAGTAGACGCGTGGACTCCGACGGGCTCTTGGTGCACCCCGCCGCAAAGTATCTCGCGCATGGCCGCGTCGCGGGTCCAGTCGTCGAGGCGATCGAGATGGCGACGAGATCATGACAGCCTTGACTACTCGCCGCCACACTCTCGTTGTCGCGCCGCAGTGTCAGGACCTGGAACCGCTCGACGGATTGGAGGAGGTGGCGGAGTCCCTGCACGGATTGCTCACGGACCCATGGCGAGGAGCGTGCACCAGGAGTTCAGGACGCGAATCTTCACTGTTGTACGGCACTTCCATCAGCCAGCCACAGGTCGAGTCAGCCATCCGGGGCGCGGCTGAACGAGCGGGACAGGCTGGGGCCGTGCTGGTCCTGGCCCTCATCGGACACGGGATCACCCCCGGCCGGAACTCCACTCTCTACTTGATGGCGGGGAACTCCCGTGCCGACGAGATCGCCACCGCGGTGAATGTCGGGGCACTGCTGACCCAGGTGCTGGAAACACCCGGACTCCCTGGTGTGTTCGCCCTCGTCGACACCTGCCACGCTGGCGGCGCGATACCCGACCTCGCGCATTACGACGGAGGGGTGCGCGAGGGCGCGGCCCGACTATCGATGCTCATGTCGGTCGGCGCCGCGCAGCCCGCCTACGGACTTGCCTTCTCCCGGGGCATCATCGACGTGCTCGCGGAGGGCATCGGCGGAGCGGGTGAGTTTCTGCGCGCCGAGGCTGTACGCGACGGCGTACAGGAAAGGGCACCGGCACAGAACGCGCACCGGGTGGAGTACGAGGGAGCAATAGTGGGCGGGCCCATTTGGCTGGCCCGCAACGCGCGCCATCTCCTGCGGTCCGGATCCGTGCTCGGGCCCGCGGGGACCGAGGCGCTGGAGCACGCACTGGCCTCGCTGGGATGCTTGGCTCTCCTGCCGACGCCCGTGACCGGCGCCGATGTGCTGGAACGTCTGCGGGCCGGCCTGCCGGGGAGTTCGTCGGGCAGGAGCACTGAGCTGGGCTGGTGTCTGAACGTCGTGGATGGGCTGCTGCACAGTCTGCGGACCATCGATCTGCTCACCTCATGGCCGGGGCGACGGCTCACCTCCGAGCGGTTGCGGCGCGCCCTGTGGGTGGGAGCGGGCCGCTCCGCCGAGATGTTGCCTGACACCTCCGGGAGCGAACTGATGAGGGACGCGGCGGAGTACTTACGACTGCGTGCTCCGAATGTCGATCCGGACGCCAATTCGCCGTCCACCGGGCCCTTGGCGGACTTTGTCGCAGCGCTGGCTGTCGAGGACCAACTGGATGAGAACTGCCCCGAATTGAAGTCGTGGGCCGACGCGGTGGGCGCTGGGGTTGAACTCGGCGACGCCTTCGAGAGGGCACAGCGCAGGAGCGCCCGGCTGCGGTTGCGGCTCATCGTGAGCCTGCATGCGGCCGTCGCCGACGAATGGCCCGAGACGCTCGACGCGTGGCTGCTGGACCACGGGGAGATGTACGCGCACCAGGAGTTCCGCTGCGAGCCCGACCAGGTTGGGGTCGAGCTTCGACTCGCCGACGTCCTGATGTGGGCGTCGGCGCTGGCGAGAAAGCTCGGCGTAAAGCTCCGCAGGGTCGAGATCGCCGCTTCCACCGCGCTGCTGTTGGACTGGCGGCCCGAGGAGACACGCTTCACGGAGCGGCTGGGCGACCGGCACGACGTCGTACTGCGCTGGAGTCAGCGAATCTGCCCGCCTACCCATCTGTTCTCGATCAACGATCGCGCCAGGGACCAGCTGGAGGCGATGAGCGAGTGCGGGACGGGCCGCGCTCCTGTCGACTGGCTCGGCGCGCAGGAGACCGAACAGACCCAGGAGCTGGAAAAGAGGCTGGAGCACCGGACATACACCCGGGCGCTCGCCTTGGAGCACCGGCCGCAGCGGTTCGAGCACGTGATGGAGCTACTGCTGACCTACGCCCCCATCGTGCTGTGGCCCGGCACCGACGTTTATGTGTCGGACAAGTTCCGGGACAGCCTCGACAGGTTCTGGCATCTGCTGCCCACGGAGTTCTGCGAGGCCTATCGTCGCGCCTGGGCGCAGCGACTGCGGGCCGGGCGCGACGGTCACGAGCATCTGGCCCAGTGGCGCACGGTCTGGCACGACGTCGAATTCCTCGACTTCTGTGACTGGTTCACACAGTTGACCGACCAGGGGGAGAACTCCGCATGACTTGGCAGCCCTTCTACGTAGGGGACGGCACGCCACGTGACGTCGATCTCGGCGAACCGCCTCCGTGGCGGAGTTTTCCCCGGCAGGCCCTGTACAAGGAGTTCCAGCCGCCGCCCGGTCTGGTCAAGGCTGTCAACGCCGCGCTGGTACTGCGTCGCCCGCTCCTGGTGACCGGCGCGGCGGGCTCCGGCAAATCCACGGTGATCGAACAGGTCGCGGCAGAACTCAAACTCGGTGACGTACTGCGCTGGCACATCACCTCGCGCAGCACGCTCAAGGAAGCGCTGTACCGGTACGACGCCTTGGGCCGCATCCACGCGCAGCGGTTGGGCGGTCCGGGAGGCAGCGACGACATCGCTCCGTTCCTTCAGCTGGGTCCGCTCGGTACTGCGCTGCTGCCCGTCGAACACCCGCGTGCTCTGCTGATCGACGAGATCGACAAGAGCGATTTGGACCTGCCGAGCGATCTGCTCGATGTGCTTGAGCGCGGCACGTTCGAGATCCCTGAACTATCCCGCTTCGACACAGAGGCCGTCATCCACGTGCGCGAGTGGGGCGGGGATGAGCGTAGTCCTGCTCGCAGTCCCATTAAGGGGGGATTCGTGCAATGCGACAGTTTCCCCTTCATCGTGATGACGAGCAACGGGGAACGTGACTTTCCGGCGGCCTTTCTGCGTCGCTGTATCCGTTTCACCATGCCGAAGCCGACCGTGGACGAGTTGCGCAGGGTGGTGGAGGCCCATCTGCAGCTGGGTCAGGGGACGAAGCGTTCCCAGGAGGTCGACGCAACGATCCAGGACTTCGCTGAGCGCCTCACGGCGGGCGAGAGTCTGGCAATCGATCAACTGCTGAATGCGGTGCACCTGTTGACCGGTAGTGGCACCCTCACCGGGACGGAGAAGCAGGAGGTCATGGACCTGGTCCTGCGGGAGTTGTCCCGTGCCTGAACACGAGCCACCCGTACCGGACGGGATGGGTCGGACGGTGGCGGCGCTGAATGCCGTCGCCCCGGAACTGGACGGCGTGGCACTGGCCGACCTTCTCTGGCTTGCGTCGCATAGGGACTGGGGCACCGAGGACGTGACCGCCGGGTCCACACCACAGCAGCCGGAAGAGGCGACGGGCGGTCACGAGGCCGGAGCGGAGGAGGCCGCTGCGCACTCCACCGCAACCGGACGTGCGCTGCACGAACGCCTCGACGGGGCCAACTCACGGGTCTCGGGCGACGCCGTGGCGGCGGCGCGGATCTCAGGCCTGCCGCTGGCCCTAGAGATGAGCCGAGCCCTGCGGCCATGGAAGCGTCCTTGGCGGCAGGGTCGCGAGTCGACACTGGACGTCGACGCCACGGTGGACGACTACGCCCGCAGCGGCGAACTTCTCCCGGTATTCACGCCCGCGCCCGAGCGCTGGTTCGACCTCGTCCTCGTAGTGGACCATTCTCCCGCGATGCGGGTGTGGCGGGAGACGATCGCCGACTTCACCGCCATCGTGGACCGGCTCGGCGCGTTCCGCACGCTTCAGGTGCGATATCTCTGCTTCGGGGACGACGGACCCGAACTCCGGGACGGGCAGGACCGCTTGATGAGTCCCGGCCAGCTGAGGTCCCCGGACGGCAGACGGCTGGTGGTGGCCGTATCCGATTGCGTGGCCCCGGGCTGGCGGGAAGCGGCGGTATGGCGGCAGTTGCGTGAGTGGGCGTTGTCGACGCCGGTCGCGCTGCTCAACCCCCTGCCGACGAAACTGTGGCGCAGGACCGCCCTCGACCTGCCAACGGCTCGGGTCTCGAACGCAGCGCCGGGTTCGGTCAATTCGCGTCTGGACTTCGACCCACCGCCGTTGCTGCCGGAGCAGATCGGTAGCGGGGGTGCGGATGACTGGGCGCCCATTCCCGTGTTGTCCTGGTCCCCGCACTCGCTGGATCGCTGGTCACGTACGTTGATGCGAATTTCTCCTGACGGGTGCAGTGCGGTGCTGGTCCCACCCGGGGGGCGACCAGAGGGGGGCGCGCGGCGGAGCTCGGGGGCCGTGAACGCGGAAGGTTTCCTGCGTACCGCTTCACCATCGGCGGCGCGTCTGGCGGTCCTGTGCTCCGCCTTCGACCGACTGAGCATGCGCATGCTGCATTTTATTCGTCAGGAACTGGTTCCCGAGGCGGTGGTGGCCGATGTCGCCGAACTCCTCACCAGCGGGGTCTTCGGGTTGGGCGTGGATGCACGTGGAAGGGTCGAACTGAGCTTGTCGGAATCCGTGCAGCGACGCCTCAGGCAGAACCTCGCGCAGCACGAGGTGTGGCGCATCAGCAGGGTGCTGAGCCGCCATGTGTCCTCCCAAGGGAACTGGGGCGGGCGGCTGACCGCGGTGGCGCACGACCCGGACAGCCGGGTCGACCTTGCCGCGGAACTCCAGGCGTTTGCGGAGGCCTCTCGTCGGACGCTGGAGCTGCTGGGTCTGTCGGCGGAGTCGGCCGCGGCGGCCGACTCACAGCGGCCCAAAGGACTCAAGGCGCCGACGGTCGCCCCGTCTCTCCGGAAGCCGAAGGCGAAACCGGAACCAGGACGAGCGCTAGACAGCAGGCCTTATTTCTTCCTGAGTTACGCCCACACACCGCCCTGGGGGCCGGACGGCGGCGACCCCGATCACTGGGTGCAGGTGCTCTTCACGGATCTCTGCGACCACATCATGGCGCTCACGGACCTTCCGGCCGGCGCGCCCGCCGGATTCATGGACCGGGAGATGCGCTCGGGGGACGGATGGCCGGAAAAACTCAGTGAGAATCTCGCGAACTGCCGGGTGTTCGTACCACTGTTCTCGCCGCGCTACTTCACGAGCGAGAGTTGCGGACGGGAATGGTTCGCCTTCAACGAACGTATTCTGCGGGCGCGGGCCACCGGTTCCGGTGCCGGCTCCGTTCCGGCCATCGTGCCCGCGCTGTGGACACATATCGATTACGCCCAACTCCCGGATTCGGTACGGCATATCCATGTGGATCACGCGCACTTCGGGGACCGGTACCTGGCCAACGGGATCTACGGGCTGCTCAAGCTCGACCGGCTGCGCGAGGAGTACGAGGAGACCGTGCTGGGGCTGGCCCAGCGGATCGTGCGGGTCGCCCACGAGTCGCCGTTGCCGTCCAGCAGGCCCCGGCCCTACGAGGCGACGCCGAGCGCGTTCAAACCGCGCGGCGAGGGGCCCCGGCACATCCATCTGATCGTGGCGGCGCCCACCCGGCACAGCATCCCCGAGAACCGCGACGAACGCCCGTACGGCGAGGACGCCCAGGACTGGAACCCGTACCACTCGGAGTCGACCCGGCCGCTGCCCGCGCTCGCCGAGGAGCTGATCCGCTCGCTCGACTACCGAATCACCGTTTCTTCGTTCGATGATGAAGAGATATCTGATGTGTACCTGGACGAGGTAGGTGGAGTAGCGGTACCCCAGATTCTCCTCATCGATCTCTGGGCGCTCAGTGACGAGGAACGGCGGCGCAGGCTCAAGGCGTTCGACGCGAACGCCCGCGCCTGGGTCAGCGTGATCGTGCCCTGGAACCGGGCCGACATCCAGTGCCACGGCGAGGAGGGTCAGCAGCTGGCGGAGGAGTTGGAGCGGACGCTGCCGGTGATCCTGGACCGGGGCCGGCGCACCGACTCCCGGGTCGCCGTCAACGGTGTGCCGACGCTCAAGTCCTTCACCGATGTACTGCCGGCCGTCGTCGCGCACGCGACCCGGCAGTACCTCAAGCACGCCCGGTCGCATCCTCCCGCATCTCCTTCGGCCCCGAGGCGTCGCTTGATGGGCCCCGAGTCGCCTGAGGGCGGATTCGACCACGGCGGGGAAACCTGACGTTCTCGCGTGCCGCACCGAGTCCCCTCAGCGAGCCGCCTCCGCCGCCACCGACCGAGCCCACCGATAGTCCGCCTTCCCGCTGGGCGACCGCTGAATGGTCTCCGTGAGGACGAGCTGACGGGGGATCTTGTAGCCCGCGAGGTGGGAGCGGCAGTGGGTCTGGATGTCGTCCAGGGACAAGTGGGCGGCGCCGCCGCGGAGCTGGACCACCGCCGCCACGTGGTTGCCCCACTTCTCGTCGGGCACTCCGGCGACGAGGGCGTCGTAGACGTCGGGATGGGACTTGAGGGCCTGTTCGACCTCTTCCGGATAGACCTTCTCGCCGCCGGTGTTGATGCACTGGGAGCCGCGGCCGAGGACGGTGACGATGCCCTCCTCGTCGACCGTGGCCATGTCGCCGAGGAGCACCCAGCGTGCGCCGTCCTTCTGGAAGAAGGTCTCGGCGGTCTTCTTCGGGTCGTTGTAGTAGCCGAGGGGCACATGACCGCGCTGTGCGATGCGGCCCGGCTCGCCCACGGCGATCGGTTCGTAGGTGGCCGGATCGACCACCTGTGTACGGGAGTTCACGCGCATCCGGAAGCCTCGTTCCGGGCCCGAGTCCGCCGTGGCCGTGCCGTTGAAGCCGGACTCCGACGAGCCGAAGTTGTTGAGCAGCATCACGTTCGGGACGAGTGCCTGGAACTGCTCGCGCACCGTCTCCGACATGACCGCTCCGGACGAGGACACGCTGAACATGGAGGAGCAGTCGGTGCCCTTCGAGGGTCCGTTGAGCGCGTCGATCAGTGGCCGGAGCATCGCGTCACCGACCAGCGACACGCTGGTGACCTGCTCCTTCTCGATCGTCCGCAGTACCTCCTCCGGCACGAACTTGCGGTGGATCACGATGCGTTGGCCGAAGTTGAAACCGATGAAGGCCGTGAGGGTCGAAGTGCCGTGCATCAGCGGGGGAGTGGGGAAGAAGGTGATGCCCTCGCCGCCGGCCGCGACGCGCTCGGCCAGTTCCTCCGGACTCCTGACCGGCTCACCCGTCGGAGCGCCTCCACCCAACCCGGAGAAGAACAGGTCCTCCTGACGCCACATCACTCCCTTGGGCATCCCGGTCGTGCCACCGGTGTAGATGATGAACTGGTCGTCCGCCGAGCGCTGCGGGAAGCCGCGCTCCGGGGATCCGGTGCTCTCGGCGTCGGTGAATTCGACGGCGGGCACGGCGGCGGCATCGGGGGCGGGCGTTCCCACCCGTACGAGATGGCGCAGGACCGGAGCCCGTGGCAGTGCCGCCGCCACCCGCTCCGTGAACTCCGCGTCGAAGACCAGGGCCACCAGGTCCGCGTCCTGATAGAGGTAGGCCAATTCCTCTTCCACGTAGCGGTAGTTGACGTTGACCGGAACGACCCGTGCCTTCAGGCAGCCGAGTACGGTCTGCAGATACTCGACGCCGTTGTAGAGGTGCAGCCCGAGGTGCTCGCCGGGGCGAACGCCGCTGTCGATCAAGTGGTGCGCAACGCGGTTCGCGGCCGCGTCCAACTGCGCGTACGTCAGCCGGCGTTCGGCGCCGGTGCCGGGGTGGTCGATGTACACAAGCGCCTCGCGGTCGGGGACCACGTCGACGACCGACTCGAACAGGTCGGCAAGGTTGTACTCCACCGCTCCTCCTGACCCCGGACGATCGTGGCTGCCCATCGGTGCGACGCCATCAGCTGGGCGCCATCGGCTCGACGGTCATCAGAGCAAAGCGGGACCCAACTGTGAAGGGGCCGCGCACAAGTAATCTGACTACCTGTCAGAAAACCCTTGTACCCGCCCCGCGTCTCCTGCACCCTGTTCTCGCATCCGAGACGGTCGCAATGGCTCGAGACGGTCGCCATGGCTGGAGGCGGTCCAGGACGGCCACGACTGCCACGACGGCCGCGACGGTCCGAAGCGACCGGGACGGTCCGAGGCGGCCAGAACGGTCCGAGACGGGAGGAACCCATGGGCGGGACGGAACACCTCACCGTGCAGCGCGAAGGCGCCACGCTGGTGCTCACGCTCAACAGGCCCGAGGCCAAGAACGCGCTCTCACTGCCGATGCTGGTCGGTCTGTACGACGGCTGGATCGAGGCCGACGAGGACGACGCGATCCGCTCGATCGTGCTCACCGGCGCGGGAGGTGCCTTCTGCGCCGGGATGGATCTCAAGGCGCTGGCCGGGAGGGGCATGGAGGGCTCGGAGTACCGGGACCGGCTCAAGGCGGACCCGGATTTGCACTGGAAGGCGATGCTCCGCCACCACCGTCCCCGCAAGCCGGTGATCGCCGCCGTCGAGGGGCACTGCGTCGCGGGCGGCACCGAGATCCTCCAGGGCACCGACATCCGGGTCGCCGGCCGGTCCGCGACCTTCGGGCTTTTCGAGGTACGGCGCGGACTGTTCCCGATCGGCGGCTCCACCGTCCGCCTCCAGCGCCAGATCCCGCGCACCCACGCCCTCGAAATGCTGCTCACGGGCCGCCCGTACACGGCCCGGGAGGCCGCCGACATCGGTCTGATCGGTCATGTCGTCCCCGACGGGACCGCCCTCGACAAGGCCCTCGCGGTCGCCGAGCAGATCAATGACTGCGGCCCGCTGGCCGTCGAGGCCGTCAAGGCGTCCGTGTACGAGAGCGCCGAGATGACCGAGGCCGACGGACTCGCCGCCGAACTGGCGCGTGGCTGGCCGCTCTTCGACACCGCCGATGCCAAGGAGGGCTCCCGGGCCTTCGCCGAAAAGCGCCCGCCCGTCTACCGGCGCGCCTGATCTCCGAAGGAGACACGCGCCCGACCTCCGAAGGAGAGATCTGGGATGCCCGAAGTCCTCAAAGCCCCTCTCGTCGTCGAGTTTCCCTTCACCCGCTCGCTCGGGCCCGTCCAGAGCGCGTTCCTCACCGGCCTGCGCGAGCGCGTCGTCCTCGGCGTACGGACCGGCGACGGCCGCACCCTCGTACCGCCCGTCGAGTACGACCCCGTCACCGCCGAGGAGATACGCGAGCTCATCGAGGTCGCTCCCACCGGCACCGTCACCACCTGGGCCTGGAACCCCGCACCCCGCCGCGGCCAGCCCCTCGACACGCCCTTCGCCTGGGTCCTGGTCCGGCTCGACGGCGCCGACACCGGCCTCCTGCACGCACTCGATGCCCCCGGCCCCGACGCCGTACGCACGGGAATGCGCGTCCGCGTCCGCTGGGCCGAGGAACGCTCCGGCGCCATCACGGACATCGCCTGTTTTGAGCCGTACGACGGCGACCCGTGGCAGCCGACCGGGCCGGCGCACGACGGCCGCTTCGACGACATGGTGACCGGAATCGTCGCCCCCGCCCGCCTCGACTACGTCTACTCGCCCGGCCGCGCCCAGTCGGCCTACATCAGCGCCCTCTCCGAGCAGCGGACCGTCGGGGAGCGCTGCCCGTCCTGCCGCAAGGTGTACGTCCCGCCCAGGGGTGCCTGCCCCACATGTGGCGTGGCCACATCGGAGCAGGTGGAAGTGGGCCCGGGCGGCACGGTCACCACGTACTGCATCGTCAACATCAAGGCTGGTCACACGGCGAATCTCGACATCGAGGTGCCGTACGTCTACGCGCACATCGCCCTCGACGGCGCCGACCTCGCCCTGCACGGCCGTATCGGCGGCATCCCCTACGACCAGGTGCGCATGGGCCTGCGGGTCGAGCCGGTGTGGACGGAGGGCGGCCGCTACCCCGATCACTACCGGCCCAACGGCGAACCGGACGCCGACTACGAGATGTACAAGGAGCTGCTGTGACGCGTGAGATTGCCGTGGTCGCCTTCGCGCAGAACGACCACCGGCGCACCAGCGACGAGCACTCCGAGGTGGAGATGCTCCTCCCGGTCCTGCACGACGTACTCGATCAGACGGGGCTGAAGACCAGCGACATCGGTTTCACCTGCTCCGGATCCACGGACTATCTCGCGGGTCGCGCCTTCTCCTTCACCATGGCGTTCGACGGCGTGGGCGCCTGGCCGCCGATCTCCGAGTCGCACGTGGAGATGGACGGCGCGTGGGCGCTGTACGAGGCATGGACCAAACTGCTGACAGGGGACGCCGACACCGCACTCGTCTACGCGCACGGCAAGTCCTCACCCGGCTCTGTACGGGACGTCCTGACCCGGCAGCTCGACCCTTACTACCTGGCGCCGCTGTGGCCGGACTCCGTCGCCCTCGCGGCGCTGCAGGCACAGGCGCTCATCGACGCGGGCGAGACCGACGAACCGGCGCTCGCCGCGGTGGCCTCCCGCAGCCGCGCCTCGGCATCCGCCAACTCCCATGCGCAGCTCAGGGGGTCGGTGTCACAAGGGGAGTACGTCGTACGTCCGCTGCGCACCGGCGACTGCCCGCCCATCGGTGACGGGGTCGCCGCAGTGATCCTCGCGGCGGGGGAGCGGGCCCGCGAACTGTGCGAGCGGCCCGCCTGGATCCGGGGCATCGACCACCGCATCGAGGCGCACAGCCTCGGCGTGCGTGACCTGACCGACTCGCCGTCCACGCGCCTCGCGGCCGAGCGGGCCGGCGTCTTCGAACGCCCCGTGGACACTGCCGAGTTGCACGCGCCCTTCACCTCGCAGGAGGTCGTCCTGCGCAAGGCGCTGCGCCTCGGTGACGACGTCGACGTCAACCCCTCCGGGGGCGCGCTCGCCGCCAACCCGGTGATGGCGACGGGGCTCATCCGCATCGGTGAGGCCGCCGCGCGCATCCACCGTGGCGAGTCCGACCGGGCGCTGGCCCACGCCACTTCGGGCCCTTGCCTCCAGCAGAACCTGGTCGCCGTACTGGAAGGGGAGGCCCGATGAGCAAGGAGCCCGTGGCCGTCGTAGGCATCGGCCAGACCAAGCATGTGGCCGCCCGACGGGACGTTTCGATCGCGGGACTTGTCCGCGAGGCCGCCCAACGGGCGCTGGCGGACGCCGAGTTGACGTGGGCCGACATCGACGCGGTCGTCATCGGTAAGGCGCCCGACTTCTTCGAGGGCGTCATGATGCCGGAGCTGTATCTCGCCGACGCACTCGGCGCCGTCGGCAAACCGATGCTCCGGGTGCACACGGCGGGTTCGGTCGGCGGATCGACGGCACTCGTCGCCACCAACCTGATCGCCGGGCGCGTCCACGGCACCGTCCTGACCCTCGCCTACGAGAAGCAGTCCGAGTCGAACGCCATGTGGGGTCTGTCGCTCCCGATCCCCTTCACCCAGCCGCTGCTCGCCGGGGCGGGCGGCTTCTTCGCGCCGCACATACGCGCGTACATGCGGCGCACGGGCGCGCCCGACACGGTCGGCTCGCTGGTCGCGTACAAGGACCGCCGCAACGCGCTGAAGAACCCCTACGCGCACCTGCACGAGCACGACATCACGCTGGAGAAGGTCCAGGCCTCGCCCATGCTGTGGGACCCGGTCCGGTACTCGGAGACCTGCCCCTCCTCGGACGGGGCGTGCGCGATGATCCTCACCGACCGGGCGGGGGCGGCCCGCTCGCCGCGCCCGCCCGCGTGGCTGCACGGCGGCGCGATGCGCAGCGAGCCGACCATGTTCGCCGGCAAGGACTTCGTGTCGCCGCAGGCGGGCAAGGACTGCGCGGCCGATGTGTACCGGCAGGCCGGCATCGGCGACCCACGCCGTGACATCGACGCCGTCGAGATGTACGTACCGTTCTCCTGGTACGAGCCGATGTGGCTGGAGAACCTCGGCTTCGCCGCAGAGGGTGAGGGCTGGAAGCTCACCGAGTCCGGGGTGACAGAGCTTGACGGGGACCTGCCCGTCAACATGTCGGGCGGGGTGCTCTCCACCAATCCGATCGGCGCCTCCGGCATGATCCGTTTCGCCGAGGCCGCACTTCAGGTACGCGGGCAGGCGGGAGATCACCAGGTCGACGGCGCGCGCCGGGTGCTGGGGCACGCCTATGGCGGCGGATCCCAGTTCTTCTCGATGTGGCTGGTCGGGGCCGCGCCACCCGCCTCCTGAAACCGTCCCCCTCACGTGGCCTGTCCGCCGCCCGAACCGATCGCTAGGCTGGCCGCGGACGACGAACCGGGAGGAGCAGGGACGTGGCCGAAAGCACCATTGAGCAGCACCCGCTCGCGGGCTGGGACAAGCCGGAGCTGGACCTCAGCAGGGCCGAGTGGCATTCCAGCAGCCGAGGGCGGGGAGACGTCCAGATCGCTTTTGTCGAGGGCTTCATCGCGATGCGCAACAGCGGCCGACCCGAGAGTCCTTCCTTGATCTTCACGCCGGCGGAGTGGGGCGCGTTCGTGTCGGGCGCCCGGGAGGGTGAGTTCGACCTGACCTGAGCTCCGCACCGCTGGAGACGATCCTCCCCTCCTCCCCAGGACAGGAGGGGAGGATGGCTGGCGTACATGGAGAGTTCGACGTCGGCGGCACCGTGCGTGCCAGGGCGCTCGACTGTGGTCGAACAGGGGCCCGCCGGACCGCTCCCGGCGTACGCTGAGATGCCTGTAGGTCACGGTGTGCACCTGCTCCCCGCGCCGGCTGCACCACCGTGGCAGGGGGTGCACCATGGGCCGGAGCAACGCACGGAGCAGAAGGACGCTCTTCGAACGGGAGAGTGAACTCGCCGCGGCCGAGGAGGCGTTGAGCGAACTCACCGGGCTGCGCGGCGACGGCGTCGAACCGCCGGAGCGCCCCCGTGGCACCCTCCTCGCCTTCGCGGCACGCGCCGGACTGGGCAAGACGACGCTCCTCGCCGAGGTCCGCCGCCGCGCCGCGGTCAGAGGCTGCACCGTACTGTCCGCGCGCGGCGGCGACCAGGAGCAGCGCGTCGCCTTCCATGTCGCCCGCCAGCTGCTGCAACCGCAGCTCGCCGGGGCCGCGGAGTCCGAGATCCGTGCCTCGCTGGGGAGTTGGTACGCGATCGTCGGCCCGGCACTCGGACTGTGCGCACCGGCCGAGGGCGCCCCGCCCGACCAACAGGGCCTGCGTGACGGACTCGACTGGGTGCTGACCCACCTCGCCGTGCAGCGCGCCCCGATGGTGCTCGTCCTCGACGACGCGCACTGGGCCGACCCCGAATCACTGAGCTGGCTCGCCGCGTTCGCACCGCGCGCGGAGGAACTGCCGCTGCTCCTCGTCGTCGCCTACCGCCCCGAGGAACTCCCCGAGCACGCCGAGGCGTTCAGGGGACTGCCCGGACGCGCGGGCCAGCGCCCCCTCGGCCTCGAACCCCTCAGCGCCGCGGCCGTCGCCCATCTCGTACGGGAGAATCTCGGCGCCCAGGCCGACGACGCGTTCTGCCGCGAATGCTGGGCGGTCACCGCGGGCAATCCGTTCGAGGCGGTCGAACTGACCGCGAAGGTACGCGACCGCGGGCTCGCCCCGACCGAGTCCGGGGCACATCTGCTGCGCGACCTGGCGGCCGCCGTCAAGGGCAGCGGCCTGATCGCCCGCCTGGAACGGCTCGGCACCTCGACCGTGCGGTTCGCCTGGGCCTGCGCGATCCTCGGCACCGAGATCCATCCGACGCTCGCCGCCGCCGTCGCCGGCCTCGGCTCCGAGGAGGCCGCCGACGCGGCCGACGCGCTGCGCGGCGCCCGCATCCTCACCGGCGCCGACACCATGGAGTTCGTGCACCCGCTCATCGCCACCGCCGTCTACCGCGCGATCCCCGGCGGCGTCCGCGTGGCCCTGCACGGACAGGCCGCCTGGTGTGTCGTCGACGAAGGGCTCGGCCCGTCGGCCGCCGCGCGGCACCTCATGGAGACCCACCCCGACGGCGACAACTGGGTCGTTCAGCAACTGCGCGCCGCCGCCCGCGAGAACCTCCGCGCGGGCGCCCCCGACGCAGCCCACCGCTACCTCGCCCGCGCCCTGCGAGAACCGCCGCCCTTCGAGGACCGCGCCGCCGTGCTGTACGAACTGGGCTGCGCCTCCCTGCTCACCGAACCGGCGACCACGGTCAACCACCTGCGCGCCGCACTCGAAGAACCCATCCACGACCCGGAGTTGCGCCACAACATCGTCTACCGCCTCTCCCAGGTCCTGGCCCACAGCGACCGCCTCGCCGAGGCGTCCGAGACGCTCGCCCGCGAGATCCCCGTGACCGGCGACGCCCGGGTGCGGCTGCGCCTGCAGTCCGAGCAGTTCATGTGGGACGCCTTCCGCGCCGACGAACCCGACTCACCCGCCCGCTCGCGCCGCCTGGCCCGCCTCGCCGACCGGCTGACCGGCCACGATCTCACCGAGCGCTATGTCATCGGCCTGCGCGCCTGGGACGCCACCCTGCGCGGCGAACCCGCCCCCGTCGCCCTCCACCACGCCGAACGCGCCCTCGCCGGAGGACTCCGCTGGGCCGAGGCCGACCGCGGCTTCGAGGTCCCCGTCCTGGTCGCCCTCACCTTCATGTTCGCGGACCGGCCGGGACGCACCGAGGAACTGTTCGCCACCGGAATCGCCGACTTCGAGTCCCAGGGCTGGCACGGCGCCCACCTCTCCTTCGGCTACACCCTCCTCGCGTACGTCCGCTACCGCCGCGGCCGCCTCACCGAGGCCGAGGACTTCGCCAGGGCCGGCCTCAGGCTCGCCGAGCGCGTCGGGCCCGGCACCCCCGTGCACTGGTACGCCGTCGGCGTCCTCATCGAGATCCTGCTCGCGCGCGGCCGGATCACCGAGGCCACGCAGACCGGCGAGGACCATGCCTTCGGTGCGCCCTTCCCGGCCGCCGTGACCTTCCCCGACGTCCAGACCGTGCACGGCGAACTGCTGCTCGCCCGGGGCCTCACCAAGGACGCCGCCGCCGAGCTGGCGGCTGCCGGGCGCCGCCTCGACCCGCGCGGTATGCGCAACCCCGCCTGGTGCCCCTGGCAGCTGCACCTCGCTCGCGCCGAGAGCCACGACGCCCCGGAACGCGCTGTCGCCACGGCACTCGAAGCGGTGAACCGCGCCCGCCAGTTCGGCGCCCCCTCGGCAATCGGACAGGCACTCCGCGCCGCCGCCGAGGTCTCCTCCGGCTCGACCCGCGTCAAACTCCTCGAAGAGTCCGTGAGCCACCTGGAGCGCTCCCCGGCCGCATACGAACTCGCCTGCGCCCTGATCGCGCTCGGCACCGAACTGCGCCGCGCCGGACGCCCCGTCGAAGCCGCCGAACACCTCTACCGGGGGCTCGACGCGGCCGTGCAGTGCGGCGCCGACGGACGCGTCGAAGAGGCCCGGGACGAGCTGACCGCCGCCGGCCTCGGACCGCGCCGCCTGCACAGCACCGAGACGGACACGCTCACCGCCCGTGAGCGCACCGTCGCCGCGCTGACGGTGCGGGGCCGCACTCCGGCAGAGATCGCCGCGGAGCTGCACACCGACGAGCCGACCGTCGTACGGCTGCTGTCGGCGGTCTACCGGAAGGTGGGCACGGAGCGTACGGGACTCGGTGCCGCGCTCGGAGAGCGGACGGCCCGATAGGCGAGGGAACAGCCGCTCGCAAGGCCGCCCCCGGGGCCCGGTTCACGCCTGTGCACGTACCATTGCGGCATGTCCTTCCTCCGCCGCCGCAGCGCCACACCCGCCGGGCCCGAGTTCGATGTTCTGGCCATGGACCCGGGCGACTGGCCGGGCAACCTCGGCGCGGGCCTGCTGCCCGCTCCCGACGGCAGCTGCCAGGGCGTCTTCCTGCGCTACGACCTGTTCGGAGGCCGCGGCCCCGCGATGATCATCGGCAATCTGCCGGAGGGCTCACCGGCCCGTGACGTGCCCGAGGGAGAGGTCCCCTTCGAGGTGGCCCAGCTCCTGCTCGCGCTGGAGAACGACGAGGAGGTCACCGTCGTCGGCACCGAGGACATGCCGGTGATGCAGGGTGACAGCCTTCTGATCGTGCGCCGCCTCAAGCTCTCCGAGACCCGCATCTCCTGCGTGCAGTTCGACCGCAGCGACAAGGTGCTGGTCACCATCGCCGCCTGGGACCGCCCCATCACCGACGATCTGTACGCCCTGCTCAAGCCGCTGCCGGCGGAGCTGTTCCAGCAGGGCTGAACCATCACAAAGCGGCCTCTTCCGGGCCGCTGCCGTTCGTGGATCTGTACGGCTTGTCATGACCCTTGTCGGTCAGACATCGGACCATTACCGTCCGATGGCATGGCGCATGAGATATCCCGAAGAACCACGCTGAAATCCGCACTCGGCGGCGCTGGAGGTCTGGCACTGGGCGGGGGAGTCCTCGCCCAGTCCGCAGACGCCGCTGATTCCTCCGATGTCTCCCAGGTTCCTGTCGGCTTAGCGCTCTGGTACGCGGCCCCCGCCGCGGACTGGGAGCGCGAGGCCCTGCCCCTCGGCAGCGGCGCGCTCGGTGCCATGGTGTTCGGCACCCTCGCCACCGAGCGGCTCCAGTTCAACGAGAAGACCCTGTGGACCGGCGGCCCCGGCTCGCGGCAGGGCTACGACTTCGGCAACTGGCGCACACCCCGCCCCGGCGCGATCACTGCCGTCCAGGAGCAGATCGACGCCGAGGGCAAGCTCGACCCCGTCGCCGTCGCCGCCGAGCTCGGCCAGCCGAAGGCCGGATTCGGTACCTACCAGACCTTCGGCGACCTCCACCTCGAGCTGCCCGGCGCTCCAGCTCAGACCCCCGACTCCTACCGTCGCACCCTCGACCTGCGCGAGGCGGTCGCCACCGTCACCTACACGGACGACCAACAGGCGCTCCAGCACCGGGAGTTCTTCGTCTCCCATCCCGACAACGTCATCGCGGGCCGCCTCACCGGCGACGTCGGCGTCACCCTGCGCTACACCTCGCCCCGGGCCGACTTCACCGCGACCGCGAGCGGGGACAGGATCACCGTACGCGGCGAACTCGCCGACAACGGGATGAAGTTCGAGGCGCAGCTCCGCGTACGGCAGGAGGGCGGCAGCCTCGTCGCCAACCCCGACGGCACTCTGACCGTCACCGGGGCGAACAGCGTCTGGTTCGTGCTGGCCGCGGGCACCGACTACGCCGACACCTATCCCGAATACCGCGGAGCCGACCCGCACGCGAGTGTGACCAAGACCGTCAACGGAGCGTTCGGCAAAGGCTATTCGGCACTCCGAGCCCGCCATGTACGCGACCACCGCGCCCTGTTCGACCGGGTCACGCTCGACATCCGAGCAGAGGTCCCCGACCTTCCCACGGACCAACTGCTCGCGGGCTACACGGGCGGGACGACCGCCACGGACCGCGCCCTGGAAGGTCTCTTCTTCCAGTACGGCCGCTACCTCCTCATCGCCTCCTCGCGCCCCGGCTCACTGCCGGCCAACCTGCAGGGCGTGTGGAACCAGAGCACCGCGCCACCCTGGTCGGCGGACTACCACGTCAACATCAACCTGCAGATGAACTACTGGCTCGCCGAGGCCGCGAACCTCGCGGAGACGACAGTGCCGTACGACCGTTTCGTCGAGGCACTGCGCGCCCCCGGGCGGCGTACCGCCGAGGAGATGTTCGGCTCACGCGGCTGGGTCGTGCACAACGAGACGAATCCCTACGGCTTCACAGGCGTGCACAACTGGGCGACCTCCTTCTGGTTCCCGGAAGCGGCGGCCTGGCTGACCGGGCAGCTCTACGAGCACTACCGGTTCGGCGGTTCCACGGACTACCTGCGCTCCACCGCCTACCCCGCGATGAAGGAAGCCGCCGAGTTCTGGCTCGACAACCTGCGCACCGACCCACGCGACGGGACCCTCGTCGTCACGCCGAGCTACTCGCCCGAGCACGGGGACTTCACGGCGGGCGCGGCGATGTCGCAGCAGATCGTGCACGACCTGTTCACCAACACACTGGAGGCGGCGCGAATTCTGGGCGACAGCCCGGAGTTCCGCGAGCAACTGGCGGGTACGCTCGGCCAGTTGGATCCGGGTCTGCGGATCGGCTCATGGGGGCAGCTCCAGGAGTGGAAGACGGACCTGGACGACCCGGCCGACGTCCACCGGCATGTCTCGCACCTCTACGCGCTGCACCCGGGGAGGCAGATCGAGCCGGGCAGTGCCTGGGCGGACGCCGCGAAGGTCTCGCTCACCGCGCGCGGCGACGGCGGGACCGGTTGGTCCAAGGCCTGGAAGATCAACTTCTGGGCGCGGCTGCGCGACGGCGACCACGCCCACAAGATGCTCGGCGAACAGCTCAAGTCCTCGACGCTGCCCAATCTCTGGGACACGCATCCGCCGTTCCAGATCGACGGCAACTTCGGCGCGACGTCCGGCGTCGTCGAGATGCTGCTGCAGAGCCAGCACGATGTGATCGAGGTGCTTCCCGCGCTGCCCGCCGCCTGGCCGGACGGCTCGGTGCGCGGCCTGCGTGCCCGTGGCGGTGCCACGCTCGACGTCGAGTGGGCGGAGGGAAAGGCCACGCGCATCACGCTGGCCGCGTCCCGGACCCGCGAACTCACCGTACGCAGCGACCTGCTGGAGGGGGGAGAGGTGGTGTTCAAGGCCGTCGCCGGGCGGCGCTACGTCTGGAAGGCGTAGCGCCGCTCCAGTGATCGTGCGGCGGGGGCCGGGTCCGTGCGTCCGGCGGACCCGGCCCCCGTCATCACGAGGCCGAGGAAGCCACCCGTACATCCGCGGCGCGCACGAACGCCACCCGATGCCCGAACTGGATCTCGTAGTACATGTCCTTGCCGATCACGACCTTGTGCGGTGCCGTGTCGAACGTGGGCGCGTAGTAGTACTCGCCCGGCACCTTGTCACCGACCGCGTACTCCTGGCCTGCGAGCAGCTTGTACGGCAGGGGCGAGACCGACTGGACGGGTGCGCCCGCCGGGTACGCCTCCTTCTCCGGGTAGGCGCGGCCGTAGACGGGGATCTCCGAGAGCCCTGTCCTGGGCGTGACCACGAGCCCTGACGCACTCACCGCCGTGGGCTGCTCGAGCGGGTTCTTGAACCAGGCCTTCTGGCCCAGGTACCAGATCGCCGTCCAGTCGCCGTCGCGGTCGGCCACCGCGTACCGCTGACCGGTGGAGACCCGTGAGCCGATGTCGTTCACGTTGATCGTCGAGGCGCCGCCGCCCGGTCGCAGACCGACGTCCTTGATCAGGGGCGAGTTCTCGTCCGCCGCGCTGAAGAGCCGCACCTCGCTGGAACCGTGCACGGCGCAGGGCTCGCCCGCGGTGACGCAGCCGGTGTACGCGGGCCGGTTCGCGGTGAAGTCCGGCAGCACGGTCACCAGCCCGCCGGCGGCCTTCGCCGTGGCGCGGAACGGGTGGCCGAGCAGGGTGAAGTAGTGCTGCCAGTCCCAGTACGGACCCGGGTCGGTGTGCATGCCGGGGATGGTCGACGTCGTCGTGCCCGGAACGTTGTCGTGGCCGAGGATGTGCTGCCGGTCCAGCGGGATGCCGTACTTCTTGGCGAGGTAGACCACCAGCCGCGCCGAGGCACGGTACATCTCCTCCGTGTACCAGGCGTCCGGCGAGGCGAGGAAACCCTCGTGCTCCAGGCCGATCGACTTGGCGTTGACGTACCAGTTGCCCGCGTGCCAGGCCACGTCCTTGGCCTTCACATGCTGGGCGATGTGACCATCGGTCGAGCGAAGGGTGTAGTTCCACGACACATAGGTCGGGTCCTGGACCATCTGCAGGACACCGTTCCAGGTGCCCTCCGTGTCATGGATGACGATGTACTTGATGCTCTGCGAGGTGGGCCGGCTGCCGAGGTCGTGGTTTCCGTAGTCGCCGTCGCCGAACTCCTCGTAGGGCGCCGGGATCCACTCGCAGGACACGGTCGTCGGGCACTCGGTACCGGCTGCGGAGACCGTACGCAGGCCCGCTCGCCCCAGCTGCGCGGTGTCCGGGCTCAGTCCGGGCTGGGCCGCCAGCCGGACCCGCTGACCGGCGTCCGTGGTGCGCTGTTCGCCGCCGCGGATCACGTCGTAGACGTCATCGGCGTACGTCGCCGCCGTCGAGCTGTCGTCCGCACCCGAGAAGCGTGCCACCGCGCCGTACCAGTCGGCGGCGTCCCCGCTCAGCGGCTCGCCGAGGTCCCGCTGTGCGGCGGCGAGGAGTGCGGCACCGCCGGCCACGTTCGCCGCCGTGTCCGTACGCAGCTGCTCCGCCGGGAGGCCGGTGAGCTCGGCCGCCTTCGTCAAGGTCTTGAGGCGGGCGGGGAGTTCGGAGTTCCGCGGCACCGCCGTGTCGGGGTGCAGGGCCGGGCGTGAGCTGTCGCCGCGGGCGTCCTCCGTGCCCTCGCTGTGGTGCGGCGCCTGGGCGATCGCCGTACGCGCGTCGGTGAGGTGCATGGGGCCGTAGCCGCCGCTGACGCTCGGCGCTCCGGCGTGCGCGTCCCAGCGGGACTGTAGATAGGAGACGGCCAGGAGCACGCTCTGCGGCACGTGGTACTCGGCGGCCGCAGCGGCGAAAACGCTCTGCAGCTGCGCCGAGGAGGCCGGCGCGGTGTTGTCGGAGGGGGCCGCGCCGAGCAGTGGCAGCAGCAGTGCTGCCGAGGCGACGGCGCCCGCGGTCCTTCGTGCGCGTCTGTGTCCGGCGATGGTCCTGGGGTCGGTGGCGGGTCCTCGCAAAGCAGCCTCCTGGGACGGTCGAGCGCGGTGGGGCGTGCGGGGCCGAACGTGCGTCAGTGGTATCGGCTCTTCGACGATTCGTCAATCATGCCCAGGTGCAGGCGATTTCCCATGTCAGGGAGGGGTGAACCAGCTTTCGTGGCGGCGGCGGTGTCGCCTGCGGACTGTCAGTGGCGTGGACCAATAACCCGGTTGGGGGATGCGCAAACCGAGCCCGAGCCCGAGCCCGAGCCCGAGCCCGAGCCCGAGCCCGAGCCCGAGCCGAGCCGAGCCGAGCCCGAGCCGAGCCCGGCCCGGCCCGGCCCGACATGACGAAGGTCCGCGGTGCGCCCCTGTCCAAGGCGCGACCGCGGACCACCATCCCCGTCAGCGAGTGCCGACCGCCGCTCGAACGGCCCGCCGGGCCATCTGGCAGTCGTCGTGCAGCCGCCTCAACAGCAGCCGCTGTTCCTCGCCGGACGGCGCAGCACCCGGATGGGCCGGTCCCGGTGCCGCCGGGGTCGCGTCGTGCATCGAACGCTGCACGGCCGTCTCGTAGGTGCGGATCTCCCGGGTCAGTACGAGCATCAGGTTCACCAGGAACGCGTCACGTGCCGCCGGTCCCGCGGACTGCGCCAGCTGGCTGATCTGCCGCCGCGCCACCGGAGCGTCACCGAGGACCGCCCACAGGGTCGCGAGGTCGTACCCCGGCAGATACCAGCCCGCGTGCTCCCAGTCCACCAGCACTGGACCGGCCGGTGAGAGCAGGATGTTCGACAGGAGGGCGTCGCCGTGACAGAACTGGCCCATGCCCTGGCGCCCCGCCGAGTGCGCGATGCCGTGCACCAGCTTCTGCAGATCGCCCATGTCCCGGTCCGTGAGCAGACCCAGCTCATGGAAACGGGAGATCCGCTCTGCATAGTCCATCGGGGCGTTGAACGTCCCCGCCGGTGGCCGCCACGCGTTCAGCCGACAGATGGCACCCAGTGCCGCCCGGATGTCCGCGCGGGGCGGGGCCTCCGCCGGGTGCCGCTGCAGCGCGGCCACCCGGCCCGGCATCCGCTCGATCACAAGGGTGCAGTTGTCCGGGTCCGCCGCGATCAGCCGAGGCACCCGGACAGGCGGCCGGTGCCGCACGAACGAGCGGTAGGCAGCTATTTCATGCCTGCTCCGCTCCGCCCAGACCGGGGAGTGGTCGAGTAGACACTTGGCGACGGCCGTGCTGCGCCCGGTCGTGCCGACCAGGAGTACGGAGCGTCCGCTGCGGCGCAGTACCTGGACCGGAGCGAACTCCGGGCAGATCCGGTGCACCGACGCGATCGCCGTGCGCAGCTGCGCGCCCTGAGGGCCGGACAAGTCGAGTCTCCCGCTGAGCGGTTGGGTGCCGAGCCCCGGAACGCGCCGCGTCCGGCCGGCCCCGAGCACGGGGCCCGTCGAAGTACGCGCGGGGTCGAGGTAGGGGCCGCTGCCCGCCGGGCGGGGGTGCAACGACCGGGGCGGGGCGGACACGGAGGACGATGCTGTGTACATGGGCGAGACAGATCCCTTCGTGTGCCTGCAAGATGTCGCGCTACCCGCCCCGGCTGCCCTGGTGCACCCTGGGGAATGTCCTGGGACAACCGGGTCGGGGTGGCGCATTCCTACCTGACACCGGATGCCCAGTGGCACACCATCTGGCGCACCCTGGCGAACCCTGGCGAATAGTCGCTCAGCAACTGACAGACGGTTACTGTCAATTCAGCCGAGAACCTGGGGGCTTGACGTGAACGGACAACCCAACACTCGTCTGTCGGACCTGTTCGGCCTGGCCGGCTGGTCCAAGGGCGAACTCGCGAGAATGGTCAACCGGCAGGCGGCGGCCATGGGCCACCCCCAACTGGCGACCGACACCTCACGGGTGCGGCGGTGGATCGACACGGGAGAGATCCCGCGCGATCCGGTGCCGCGAGTGCTGGCTGCCCTGTTCACCGAGCGTCTCGGCCGTGTCGTGACCATCGAGGACCTCGGTCTGGTCCGGCACGGGCGCGTGGGGAAACGGCAGGGCGGCGGGAATGTGGAACATCCCGACGGAGTGCCGTGGGCGCCCGAGCGGACTGCTGCGGTCCTCACCGAATTCACGGGAATGGACCTCATGCTCAACCGACGCGGCTTGGTGGGCGCGGGTGCCGCGCTTGCCGCGGGCTCCGCACTCAGTACTGCCATGCACGAGTGGCTCCACACCGATCCGGCCCTCGCGGCCGACGCCCCTGATCTCGACAATCCCCTGCACGCCGACCCCGCTGGGTTCGACCGCTACGAGGCCGCCCCCATCGGGTCGCAGGAGATCGAAGAACTGGAGCGCTCGGTCGAGGTGTTCCGGGCCTGGGACGCGGCCCGCGGCGGCGGGTTGCAACGCAAGGCTGTGGTGGGCCAGCTCAACGAAGTGGGAGGAATGCTCTCCTACCGACACCCTGACCATCTGCAGCGGCGCCTGTGGGGCGTCGCCGCCAATCTCGCCGTACTCGCGGGCTGGATGTCGCACGACATCGGCCTGGAGCCCACGGCCCAGAAGTACTTCGTCATCGCCGCCCACGCGGCCCGTGAGGGCGGCGACCGGCCCCGCGCCGGGGAGGCGCTCTCACGAGCGGCTCGCCAGATGGTGCACCTGGGCCGGCCCGACGACGCACTCGACCTGATGAAACTCGCCAAGTCCGGTTCCGGCGAAGAGGTGTTGCCCCGCACCCGGGCCATGCTCTACACCATCGAGGCCTGGGCACAGGCCTCCATGGGCAAGGGCCAGGCCATGCGGCGCACCCTCGGCGAGGCGGAGGAACTGTTCGTCTCCGACCGGGGCGATGTAGATCCGCCGAGCTGGATGCAGATGTTCGACGAGGCCGACATGCACGGCATGCAGGCCCTGGCCTACCGAACCCTCGCCGAACACGAGCCGGCCGCGGCCGTGACCGCGCAGCGCCATGCGAAGGAGGCACTCAAGCTGCGCGGGTCGGGCAGGGAGAGGTCACAGATCTTCGACCACATCTCCCTGGCGTCCGCCTGCTTCATCGCCGACGACCCCGAACAGGCCGACCGGTACGCGCGACTGGCCCTGACGTCCATGGGGGCCAACTCCTCCCACCGCACCTGGGACCGGCTGCGCGAGATGTACCGGCTCACCGGGCAGTACTCCAGCTATCCGAAGATCCACGAACTGCGTGAGGAGATCGAACTCGCTCTTCCCAAAGGTGCGTTGAAGCCGAAGGATGGCAGCGCGAAGGCGTAGGTCCCAGGGAGGGATGCCCGATCGTCAGGGGCCGACCCTGGCCACGAGCACGCAGGCGTCGTCCTCGCGCTCGGTCTCACCGAACTCCTCGACAACCGTCCGTACGCACTCCTGGGCGGTGCGGGCCTCGGTGAAGCGCCGGGCCAGGGCGAGCAGTCTCGGGGCGGCCGCCGTTCCTTCGTCGCTGTCGGACTCGCCCGGGCTGTGGGCTCCCCATCGCCGGGGGACCAGTCCGTCCGTGTGCAGGAGCAGCAGGTCGCCGTCCTCGAGTGTCTCCTCGGCCTGTCCGTAGGTGGCACCCGAGGTCGCCCCGAGCAGCACGCCGTCCGGTGCTGTCAGCATGCGCCCCGTCCCGTTGCGGAACAGCAGCGGGGCGGGGTGTCCTGCCTGTGCCCAGGTGAGGGTGCGGGTCTCGGGCCGGTAGCGGCAGCAGACGGCGCTGCCGAGGGCCGGTTGTACGGAGGCGTCCAGTAACTGGTTGAGCCAGGACATGAGTTGGCCAGGCTGGGTGCCGGCCACGGCCATCCCGCGCAGGGCGCCGATCAGCATCGCCATGCCCGAGGTCACGGATACTCCGTGGCCGGTGAGATCGCCGATGCTCAACAGTGTTTCGCCGCCAGGAAGTTCGAGCGCGTCGTACCAGTCGCCGCCGACCAGTGCGCTGCTGGACGACGGCAGATAGCGGGCGGCGAGGTCCAGAGTCTCGGGACCTCGCCGCGGGAACCGCAGGGAGCCACGCCACGGCGGCAGCACGGCTTCCTGCAGCTCTACCGCGAGCCGGTGCTCGGTCTGCGCGATGTGCCGCTGGCGCTGCAACGAGTCACGGGTCTCGCTCAGCGTCCGCTGGCTGCGGCGCAGTTCGCTGACGTCGCGCAGCACGGCCCACATCGAGACGGTGCTGCCGTCGGCGTCGAGCACGGGCTCGCCCATCATGTGCACGGTCCGCACCTCGCCGTCGGGGCGCAGGATGCGGAACTCTCCGTCGATGGGCTTGGCGTCGATGAGGCAGTCGGTGACCATCGCCGTCAGCATCGGCCGGTCGTCGTCGTGCACCAGCGACGGCAGTTCATCGAGCGTGAGTGGGGGAGCGGCCGGGTCGCGCCCCAGGATCTCGTACAGCTCCCCCGACCAACTGGCCTCGTCCGTCAGTAGATTCCACTCGGCACTGCCGACCCGGCTGAGGAGTGAGCCGCGCCGGGGTGTGGTCGGCACGGCCGGGGCGGCGGGGAGCGGCGCGGGCTGGACGGGTGCGGGTAGGGGTCCGTCCCGCAGCTGGGCCAGGTGTTCGTCGAGGTCGCTGAGTTGATGCAGTGCCAAATTGCACAGCGCACGCTGCCAGCGCCCCTGCGGGTCCTCGTCGTCGGCGGGTGCTTCCCGTCGTACGGCGTCCACCTCGCCGAGCAGCCGCCGCGTCTGCGAGATGAGCGCATCGACCGTGCCGCGTGGGGGCGGCTGGGCGGCTGAGCGGTCCGCAGAGAGATGGGAGGGCATGACGTACTCCGATGCGGGGACGGTACGACCAAGGCTGACGGAAGGACCGTTACGACTCTCGCACAGCCCGCGACGCGCTGTAAGGGATTTGGCAACACACGACCCGGTGGTGCATCTGGCATATGTCACAGTCCCCATGGAGCGCTTGCCTCGGCTGCGTTCGCTCCGTGTCCGGTGTCGCCAAGTCCTAGGCTGTGTAAGTGACTTGACGGCGCTGAGGGCTACGCCCGCACATTACTCATTCTCTTGTTCGAGGGTCGTTTGTGCTAGCCCTGCTGTGTTACGGAATCGGGCATACGGGCAGGGTCGGTGCCGGGGCGCGCGGTCGCTAGTGCGCGAAGTCCTGTAGCTCGGCCTCGTGGAGGGGGACCGGATCGATGCCCATCGAGGAGAAGTTGCCCTCGATCTCCAGGCTCACCAGACCGTGCAGGCGGGCCCAGAGAATCGTGGCGCGTGCGGCGACCGCCGCCGTGACCTCCTCGATTCCGTGGCGCTTCATCCATTCCCGGAACTGGGCTGCCGAGCCGCGATGTCCGGTTTCGCGAGGGCGCTCACCACGTCCAGTACGACGGCCATGGCCGGCTGCGACGCCTCGACCAGGCTCGTCGACTGCGCGTCGTAACCCGACAGGGGTGCGCGGAACAGCAGTCGGTAGCGGTGCGGCTCGGCCAGTGCTCAGGCCCGGTACGCCTGGGCGACCGCGGTCAGACGGGCGACCGCGTCCGTCGCGGCGGCGTCAGACGCGCGGGCGGGGGTGCTCGCCAGGTCTCCGTAGGCGTCGATGACCAGCCGCCGTTCCCCTTCGTGCCGGCTACGACCTGGTCGGGGTCGTGGTCCCCGGGTCGGCGAGGGGAGTGGACGCCGCGCTGATCGGACGCCGCTTCGCCGCGCTGACCAAGGTCGGCGGCTGGGCCAGTCAGATCGTGCTGCCTGCCGTCGACCTGGTCGAGGTTCCCGGCGCACTGGACCCCGCCGACGCCGAGACGGTCGTCGTCAACGGCATCACCGCCTGGCAGATGCTGCACCGCGTGGCCAAGGTCCGTGCCGGGCAGACGGTGCTGGTGCACGGAGCGAACGGAGGCGTGGGCTCGACCCTGGTGCAGCTCGCCACCCACGCGGGCATCCGGGTCATCGGCACCGCCTCGCCCCGCCACCACGACGCGGTGCGCACGCTCGGTGCGACGCCACTCGTACCGGGCCGCCGATCTGCCCGCCAAGGTGCGGGAGTTGGCACCGGACGGCGTCGACGCCGTCTTCGACCACGTGGGTGGTGACGGAATCGTCGACTCCTTCCAGCTGCTGGCCCGCGGGGGCACGCTCGTCTCGTACGGCAGCGCCGCCACCCGGGACGTCGCCGGATCCTCCAAACTGCCCGTCCTCAAGCTCGTGGGACGGCTCTTCCTCTGGAAGCTGCTGCCCAACGGCCGGCGGACGCACTTCTACAACATCTGGGCGGGCAAGTGCCGTTCGGCCGCCTTCCACACCCGGCTGCGCACCGACCTCGGACACGTCTTCGCCCTGCTGGCCGACGGCTCCATCACCGCACAGGTCGCGGCCCGTATCCCGGTCAGTGAGGCCGCGGAGGCCATGCGGCTGGCGGAGTCCGGCACGGTCACCGGCAAGGTGATCCTCGTCCTCGACACCCGCATCTGAGCCGTGCAGCCACCTGCTGCTGCACGGCTTTGCCCACGGTTCGCCGGGCACATCGAAGCGTCAGCGGTTGACCCGGTCGTAGAGTCCGGGGCGCGGGGCGAGTTCGACGGCCACCCGGCCGCCGGTCTCCTGCGCCAGGACTCCCGCCTCGGCGACGGCGGACGCCGCGTACCCGTCCCAGACGCTGGGTCCGACGGCCCGGCCCTCGCGGGTCGCGTTCACCCACGCCTGCACCTCGCGGTCGTAGGCGTCCGCGAACCGTACGAGGTAGTCCTGCGCCACGTCCTCGTACGCGCCGCCATCGGTCGTCACGACCATCGTGTGCTCGTCCCCGATCCGCGCGCTCCCGCTCTCGCAGACCGCCTCGCACCGCACCTGGTAGCCGAAGCCGGAGTTGACGAAGATCTCGACGTCGACCAGGGCGCCCTCCGCCGTCTCGAACAGCACGAGCTGGGGATCGAGGAGGCCCTCCGGAGCGTGCGAGGTCGGGCGCGGCCGCAGCACGGTCACCGCCGTGAGCTCCTGGTCGAGCAGCCAGCGTGCCGCGTCGATCTCGTGCGAGACGGAGCTGTTGACCAACATCGCGGTGGTGAAGTGAGCCGGCGAGGAGACATTGCGGTGCGTGCAGTGGAGCATCAGCGGGCGGCCCAACCGCCCACTGTCCAGCAGTGACTTGAGACGCTGGTACTCGGCGTCGTACCGGCGCATGAACCCGATCTGCGCCAGCCGCCGGCCGAGCCGCGCCTCGGCCTCCACGACCCGCAACGCCCCGGCCGACTCCGGAACCATCGGCTTCTCGCACAGCACCGGCAGGCCGCGCGCGAAGGCCGCGAGGAGCGCCTCTTCGTGCGCGGGCCCGGGGGACGCGATCAACACGGCCTGTACGCCGGGTGCGTTGAGCGCGGACGTCGCGTCGGCGTGCACCGAGACGCCGTCGATCCCGGCCACGGCGTCCTTGACCCGCTCCGTGTCGGGATCCGCGACCGCCGCGACCCTGGCGCCGTTCACCACCCGGTTGATCCGCCGTATGTGGTCGGCGCCCATGTGTCCCGCACCCAGGACCGCCACACCCAGTAGTGCACTCACGCGCTCCGCACCTTTCCCGCCGACGACTGAGGATCATTGTCGGCCGGGGAGATCAGTAACGCAGCACTCCTGCGATCCCTTTCGCGTCCCCGAGGCTGCCGTCGGGCACGAAGCGGACCTTGGCGCCGGTCTCCAGACACTGTTCGACGATCTCGTCGACGATGTCCTCGCGGGCGTCCAGCTCACCGCTCTCGGCCGGGACGAGATGGTCGCCGCCGTCGTCACGCACCGTCACGCGGAAGTTCTCCTCGACGGCGAGCAGTTGCACGCGGCCCTCGGACGCGTTCTGCCACACCTCGTCGACCCCGGCGGCGAACGCCTTGCGGCCACGTGCCGATTCGAGTTCCCGGGCCACCGCGTCGACGCCCTTCTTCTCCTCGGCGCTGATCAGCGGACGTACCGCCTGCCACACGGCGTCGGGCGTGCCGTGCGCGAGGCCGCCGTGCGGGATGTGCGCCGCCTCCTTGGTGACCGTGCCGATCTCGTCGAGGAGGGAGAGAGCGGTGGTCTCACCGGTGACGTACAACGGCCGCGGGTGCCTGCGCAGGACGGCGCCGACGGCGGTGTCGGCGTCCCGCAGGAAGTGCCGCGTCTGCTCGTCACGGAAGGAGCTGGGCAGGTTGCCGACGCGTTCCTGGCGCTCGGCGTCCGGGTCCTCCAGGCTCCGCGTGAGCGGGAAGCCCCCGGAGTGTTCCTCGGCGACACGGTCGACACCGCCGTTCCACAGCGTGATCCGGTCCGCTGAGACCGAGAGCACCCAGAACGGCCGCTCGGAGGCCTGCGCGGCGACGAGATTGCGGGTCAGGAAGGTGTCCGAGAGGACCACGCGCTCCGGTACGGTGCGGGCCAGTGACCATACCTGGTGCTCGCCGGGGGCCGCGAAGATCGCCAGGCCGTCCTCGGCGTGTGTCAGATCGACCTCCGCGAGGGCCCGGTCGAGCTGCTCGACGAGGTCCATCCGCCGTTCGCGGGTGACCGACGGATCGGCCTCCAGCTGCTTCTTGGCCTCGGCCACCACATTGCGCAGCCGGACCGGATCCTGGGCGTTGTCGGGTTCGCGGCGGTGGGTCGGCGTCAGCACGGAGACCGCGGGATAGGGCCGGGGCCTGCGCAGTTCGGTCAGGGTCGCGGGACTGAGTGCGTGCTCCATACCTGCACGATAGGGCTAATTCGCTTATCGGGCACTTGGTGCATTTGTTTGCTGGAGCCGCTCGCGTCGGCTTCTCGCGCAGTCCCGCGACCCGGATCTCATGGGGGCTTCAATGCCTACTTGAGCCCGAGTGCCTTGTCCGCGGCGGCCACCGACGGCTTCCACCACGTCGTCACCGGCTCCCACACCAGGACCTTGTCACCGGCGCCCAGCTCCGGCGCCGTGAAGGTGCGGCCGAACCGTGCGGGGTCGGCGGAGACGGTGACCGAGTCCACCCGGCGGGCCTCGGGGTCGGCAGGGTTCACGATCGTGCGTACGGCCGCGTACGCCGTCCTGCCCGCGCCGACCCGGTAGGGCCCGCTGTCCCCGGCGGGCACCGGCAGGGCCGCGCCGTCGAGGTCTCCGAAGGTGACGGTCGGGATGCGGTCGACGGTGTAGGTCCGCCCGGAGTGGTTGGTGACGCTGATGTGTACGACGGTGGCGTCCTTTGCGGACTGCTGTGCCGCGAGGGTCAGGGCCTTCTCCGGGCAGGCGGCGACCTTCGTGGCGGTCGACGTCTGGGCGGTGGCGGCCGAGCCCTGAGGCGCGGCGACGAGCAGCGCCGCGGCGGCGGTCGCGAGGGCGAGGACGGGACGGATACGCATCGGTGGTGTTCCCCCTGTGAAGCTGCGATGGGCATGTGTACGGCTACTTCGGCGTGCCCGGTCGAGGCGACGCCTGCCCAGTGTGACGGCCGTGCCGATCAGGAGGTTGTAGCCGACTTGTCCGTGTTACACGGCTGTTGCAGTTCCTGGTGTTCACGGTTCTCCGTGCGAGCTCCGGGTTCAGTCGCCGGAGTCCGGCGGCCCGCACGAGCTGCCGTCGTCCGGCAGGGAGCCGTACAGCAGGAAGTCGTCGACCTTCTGGTGCACGCACTTGGAGGACGCGTACCCGGTGTGACCGTCGCCCTTGTTGTCCAGCACGACGGCCGACGAGCCGAGCCGCTCGGCGGTCTCCACGGTCCAGCGGTACGGAGTCGCGGGGTCGCCACGGGTGCCGACGAGGAGCATCTCGGGGGTGCCTACGTCGCGTACCTCGTCGCGTATGTAGTCGGTGCCCTTGGGGCGGCCGTAGCACATCAGCACCTGGGTGAGCCGGTACTCGCCGAAGACCGGGGACACCTGCGCGTACTCGGCGCGGAGCCTGTCGATCTCCTTGGTGACCTGGTCGGCGGAGGGCCGGTCCGGGTCGTCCGCGCAGTTGATCGCCATCAGGGCGGCCGGAAGGTTGTCGATGGGGACGTCCACCGGATCGACGAGACCGCCGTCCGGGCTGGCCGTCACGGTCAGTTCGTCGTCCTTCCGGGTTGTCGTGGCCGATGCGCTGTCCGGACGGGTCGTCGTGGCCGGTTCGCTGTCCGGACGGGCTGCCACCGCCGGTTTGCCGACCGGCCGGGCTCCGACGGTGGTGCCGGGGAAGGCCGCGCCGCCCGACAGCTGTACGAGCCAGCGAGTGTCGCCGTCCTGGAGCAGGGAGTTGAGGGCCTGCTCCAGCGTCGGCCACATCTGGCGGCTGTAGAGCGCCTGGCTGATGGCGCCCACGAGGTCCTGGCCGGAGAACTCCTGGCCGAAGTCGGCCGGGACCGGGTCGGCGTCCAGCGAGTCGATCAACTGGACAACCTGTGTCCGGGCGCTGCGCGGATCCTGGCCGAACGGACAGGTCAGGTCCTTCGTGCACCAGGTGAGGAAGTCCTCCAGCGCGGTCTGCTGGCCCGCCGCGCCCACCAGTCCCTGCTCGGCCAGCGATTCGGTGAGTGTGTCCACGCCGTCGAGGACCAACCGGCCCGTCTTCTTGGGGAATTGGGCCGCGTAGACCGCGCCCAGACGCGTTCCGTAGGAGAAACCGAGATAGTTGAGCTTCTTGTCGCCGAGTGCCTGGCGCATCACGTCCATGTCCCGGGAGGCGTTGACCGTGCCGATGTGGCGCAGCACGGGCCCCGAGTGCCTGGCGCATTCGTCCGCGGCCTTCCGCAAGGCATCGAGGGAGTCCTGCGGATCGCCGTCGTCCGTCGTGGTGTCGCCCTCGTCGGCACCCTCGCCGCAGCTTACGGGCGAGGACTGGCCGACGCCTCTGGGGTCGAAGGTGACCACGTCGTAGCCGTTCGTCAGGCCCATGAAGTCCTCGCCGCCGACGGCAAGTTGGGGTATCCCCGCACCGCCGGGGCCACCGAAGTTCAGCAGCACCGAACCCCGTGACTTTCCCGTCGCGCGATAGCGGGCCAACGCCAGGTCGAGTGTTCCGTCACCGGGCTTCGCGTAGTCCAGCGGGACGGTCACCTTCCCGCACTGCATGTCCTTGGGCATCTCGTAGCCCTTGCACGCGGACCACTTGATCTTCTGGCCGTAGAATCGGGACAGGTCGGGAGCGTCGGCGGCCGTCGCCACCGCGGGCAGGCCGGCCGCCAGCAGGACCAGCGTCGCGGTCGTGGCTCCGGTGAACGCGCAGCGTTGGTGCACGGACGGCATGCATGCCTCCAGGTATGCCCGGCTGCCCCCTCGCTCACGATAAGCGCGGGTCCCGGGGGACGCCTCTGGGCGAGCGGAACGGGCCGCGGTGCCTTAGTCTGCGCGCCGGCGGGAGGTCGCCCACGACCTTTCAGGAGCGCCGATGCCGATGGCGCGAGCCCCCTCGCCAGTTCGATAAACGGGACGCTCGATGGGGTGAAAGACCGATAAGCCATAACTCGGATGGTTCTCCCGCGTTTTATGGCATGCGGGCGACCGCCCGCGACCATGTCTGGAAGGCAGGGACCCTATGAAACGGGTTACCCGAAATGGATTGATCGTCGCAGCCGCCGCCTCGGGCGCGATGGCCGTGACCATGCCGGCGCACGCCGACTCCGCGGCGAACGGCACCGCGGCGGGCTCGCCCGGTCTGATCTCCGGCAACACCATCCAGCTCCCGGTGCACGTTCCGGTGAACGTGTGCGGGAACACCGTGAACGTCGTCGGGCTCCTCAACCCGGCGGCGGGCAACAGCTGTGCCAATGAGGGCGCAGGTGGGGCCGGGTCGCCCGGAGGAACACGGGGCGGCGGTCGGGCCGAGGCGTCCGGAGGGACGCAGGGCGGTGCCGTCGCGCACAGCAGCGGAAAGGATTCGCCAGGTGTGCTCTCCGGGAACGGCCTGCAGCTTCCCGTCGATCTCCCCGTCAATGTCACAGGTAATTCCGTGAGCATCGTCGGCATCGGCAACGCGGCCGTCGGCAACGAGTCCACGAACAACTCCGGCGGGCCCGACCGCCCGGTCAAGCCTGCCCCGAAGCCGCCCACCCCGCCCGCCAAGGCGCACACGCCTCCGGGCACACCCCGTCACCAGGCCCCGCCGCAGCCCGTGGCCTCCCTCGCCCACACCGGCGCGGACCAGACACTGCCCGCGATCGCCACGAGCGCCGCCCTGTTCCTGGCCGGAGCCGCCCTGTACCGGCGATCCCGCCCGGTCACGCCCCGCTGACCCCGCCGCCCACCGGGGCCGCAAGGCCCCACCGGGAAAGGCCCCACCGGGCCGCGTGACCGGTGGGGCCTGCTTCTGGGCACTGGGGGCCTGGGGCCCCATGTCGTCAATGGTGCGGGTGGAGATCGTCGCGGAGGATGCTGTAGCGCACCAGGTCACGCCAGCCACCGTCTCGGAACACGACACTGCGGAGCACACCCTCACGCGTGAACCCGGCCTTCTCCAGCGCGCGTTGCTCGGCGATGTTGCCCACCTCGGTGTCCGCCTCGATACGCGGCACGAGGGTGTGCGCGAAGAGGTACTCGACCAACTGCCGCTGGGCCTCGGTCCCCACGCCCTTGCCGCGTGCCTCCGGCAGCAGACCGATGCCCATGTTCCAGTAGTACGAGGGCCGGCCGAAGGCGATCTTCCGCCAGGAGACGAATCCCAGCCGTTCGTCGTCACGCACCACCATCAGCTGCCCCGCGTCGTCCGTCAGCAGACCGTGCTCCGCCCACTGACATCGCCAGCGACGGGTGTCCCACCAGCCGAACCACTGAAAGGGCTCCGCGGTCTCCCGGTCCGACAGGAACCGCTCCATGACCGGCAGGTCGTCCTCGGCCACGGGGCGCAGTGCCACACGATCGACGCTCATGAGCGGCAACCCTAAGTCTGGGACCGGGCCGTGTGTATGGCCCTGGCCGGATCCCCCGGTCGCGCGAGGTGATCGTCGTGGAGATCGGGAAGGATGCTGCGTGCGCGGCCGACCACCGCCCAGACGCACCTCCGTATGAATGGGAGCCCCATATGACCTCTCCGGGACCGGAAGACCTTGTGGTCGCGCGCGCCTCGCTCGACGACTGGAAGGTGGTCCGTGGATGGGCGGCGGATGAGGGCTGGAATCCGGGACTTGCCGACAGCGTGAGTTTCTTCGCGCAGGACCCCGACGGGTTCTTCCTCGGTCGGCTCGGCGGTGAACCGGCGTCGGCCGTCTCGGTCGTCAACTACGGCGCCGAATACGCCTTCCTGGGCTTCTATCTCGTACGCCCCGACCTGCGCGGCCGCGGCTACGGCCTCACCACCTGGAAGACGGCCCTCGCGCACGCCGGTGACCGGACCGTGGGTCTCGACGGGGTGGTCGCTCAGCAGGACAACTACCGTCGGTCCGGCTTCGAACTCGCCTACCGCACTTCTCGTTTCGGGGGAACCGTCTCCGTGGGCGAAGCGCCGACGGGAGTCCGAGCGGCCGAGGCGGCGGACCTCGCGGCCGTCACGGCGTACGACAGCGCCTGCTACCCGGCCGACCGGCCGCGCTTCCTCCGGGAGTGGCTGAGCGGCGCGGGCCACCGGGCCTTTGTCCGCCGGACGGAGGGACGCCTCACCGGGTACGGCGTGATCCGCCCGGGCCGGGACGCCCTGCGCATCGGCCCGCTGTTCGCCGACACCGCCGAGGACGCGCGGGAGTTGCTCCTCGCGCTGGCCGGCGAGGCAGCCGGGCGGGAGGTCGCCATCGATATTCCCGGGTCGAACGGGGCCGCGGTCGCCTTGGCCATGGAACTCGGCCTCACTCCTTCGTTCGACACGGCCCGGATGTACACGGGTCCGGTGAGGCCGTTCGCGGGTGAGCGCGTGTACGGAGTCACGACCTTGGAACTCGGCTAAGAGCGTGGGCCGTTGGCGGTGAGGCCGTTTTCGGTCGGCTCACGGCGGGGCGCCGTACGGGGAAGGCCCGTCGGTGCCCCGCCGCCACGACGGCCAGCGCGGCCGCGATCAGGGGCAGCGCTGTCCAGGGCAGGGCCCCGGCGCCCGCACCCTCCAGGACGATCCCGCCGGTGAGCGAACCGGCGGCGATTCCAGCGTTGTAGACGGTGGTCTGCAGCGAGGTGGCCACATCGGCGTTGACGGGTCCGGAGGCGTCGACCAGCGCGGTCTGGATCAGGGTCGGCGCTCCGCCGAACGCGGCGCCCCACAGCGCCACCGAGAGGAGCAGCACGGCGGGGCTGCTCGCGTACAGTCCGAGGGCGAGCAGGGCGCACGCGATCGTGGCGAGCGCCGTCAGCAGCATCCGTCGCAGGTGCGTGTCGACCAGTACGCCGGTGATCCAGATCCCGACGACGGTGGCAGCCCCAAATACCAGCAGGACCAGACCTGTGTGGCCGAACCCCACATGCTCCGCGAACGGGGCGATGTACGTGTACATCACCTGGTGTCCCAGGAGCAGCAGCAGGGTGACGGACAGAACGGTCGCGATCCCGGGCAGGGCGGCGACCCGGTGCAAGGGCACGCGCGCGCCCGCCGCCTCACCGGGAAAGCCCGGAACCCGCCACCGCACCCAGACCACGAGCAGCAGGGCGATGACCGTCAGCAGGGCGAAGACCGTGCGCCAGCCGAGCGCGTCGGCCAGCGCGGTGCCCGCGGGGACACCCAGCGACAGGGCGAGCGTGATTCCCGCGAGAACGATCGCGATGGCGCGACCGCGCCGCTCGGCGGGGACCATACGGGCCGCGTACCCGACGAGCATCGCCCACATCAGGCCGCCCATCACCCCGGCGGCGAGCCGGGCCACGAAGGTGAGCGCGTACGCGGACGACAGTGCGGTGACCGCGTTGCAGCAGGCGAAGCCCACGAGCGCGCCGATCAGTACGGGGCGGCGCGGCAGACCGCGCAGCGCGGCGGTGAGCGGAATCGCGGCGAGGAAGGACGCGAGCGCGTAACCGGTCACCAGGAACCCGACGCGCCCGTCCGGAACACTCAGGTCCGCTGCCATCCGCGGCAGCAGGCCGGCGGGCAGCAGTTCGGTCATGACGGCGGTGAAGGCGGCCGTGCACAGGGCCAGGAGCCCTGACAGCGGCAGCGCGGGGGCAGGCGTGGTCGTGCTGCCGACGGGCGGGGCGACGGTCATGGGACCATGCTGAAACCTTCACATCAGTGTGAAGGCAAGCGCGGCCTCCAGGGGGAGCCATGAAGAGGGGGAGCCATGAAGATCGGTGAACTGTCGCGCCGGACCGGCGTCCCCACCCGGATGCTGCGGTACTACGAGGAGCAGAACCTGCTCCACCCGGCCCGGGGAGACAACGGCTACCGCGAGTACGGCGATACGGCTGTCCCGTGCGTCCAGCAGATCCGCGGACTGCTCGACTCCGGACTCACCACCGAGATCATCCGCGCCATCCTGCCGTTTCTGTCCGCCCCCGGCGAGATCCACCTCCACCCCGAGTGCCTGACTCCGGAGACCGCCGCGCTGCTGCGTGACGAGATCGACCGCATCCAGAGCCGCATCGACTGCCTGGCCCGCAACCGCGACGCGCTGCGGGCGTATCTGGCGGCGGTCCAGCCCGACCGTCCGGACCGCGTCAGCTAGCCGGCTCCCGCGCGCGTCGTGCGGCCTCGCTCACCGGGCCGCGGTGTACGGGACCGTGTCCGGGGAGCAGGACGTCCGCGGCGAGGGCCTCGATGCGCGCCAGCGACGCGCGGGCCCTCGCACGCTCGGCGTCGAACATGGCCGGGAGGAGCTGCGGACCCCGTACCCGTGACGTGGGGTGGCCGCTGACCAGGGCGTCGCCGGAGATCAGGATTCCGGCGTCCGGCAGGTGGAAGGCACAGTGCCCCGCCGTATGGCCGGGCGTGTGCACCGGAACCGGACGGCCGGGCAGATCGAGCGCGCCCTCCTTGGGGAACGGCTCGGGCCTGGTCATGCTGACGTCCGCTTTGCCACCCGACCTGATGGCGTGCAGCGCCCACGGCAGTACGCCGGGGCGCCAGGCCTGGAGCAGCACCTGGCCGACGCCGACCTGGTGCAGGAACTCCCGGCGCGCGTGCGGCAGTTCGGCCTCGTGCAGGTGGACGGGGATGCCGAACGTACTGCTGAGGTACTCGGCCGAACCCAGGTGGTCGTTGTGCGCGTGCGTGATGAGGACGCCCGTGACGGCCTCGGGAGAGTGGCCGAGCGTGTCCAGCGAGGCCAGGACCGCCTGCCGGTCGCCCGGATAGCCCGTGTCGACCAGGGTGACGGCGTCGCCCTCGCTCACGATCACCCAGTTCGTGTTGCTGCCGTGGACCAGATGGACTCCGGCGGCCACCTCGACGATCTTCTCGTCCATCATCCCGTCGCTCATGACTCTCCCGACCTCTCAAAACTTTCCCGGCCGAGCACGGCCGTCTCAGGGGGACGGTAGCGCGCGTGCCTGAGAGCTTCCCAACCGCACACGGTCCGTCTCGCCGGGGGTGTCGGCCGACTTTGTCGTCCGGTGCGCCCGCGCCGGTCGTCGCGCCGGCCTCGGCGGTCGCGGCGCCGGTCAGGGCCGCTGCGCCCGGTGGCCGCGAATGACACGTCGCCGCCGGGCTTCACGGAGGTGGGTGCCCAGCGTGGCGGCGGGAGCCGCTGTGTCGGCCGTGAGTGCCACGATGGGCGCGGTGTCCGCCCCGTTCGAGTTCGCGGTGGCGCGAGGCGTCGGTGAAGACGGGTGCAAGATATGACGATTGGTCATATTAAGGTAGGCTAACCTAAGTGCGGTCAGCTCAGTTCCCCCTCCCCCCGCAGTCCAGCCGCATGTTCGAGCCCGTGCCGCCCGAGGGCACCCCGCACCACCCGCGCCGACTGCCGCGCCCCGACCCGCTGCCGCGACTCCAGGAACCGGGCTGCCCGCTGCCCGAGCCGCAGGGCGTCGAGGAGTTCTGGGTCGGGATCCGTCGGCGTGGTACGCCGCTCGTCTCGCCCGATCCCTGGGGCAGCGCCGACCATCTGGCCGTCACGTACCTGTGGCGCGGCACCCCCGCCACCCGCGCCGTCCAAGTCCTGCCCAACAAGCTCGGCGACCCGCGCGTCCCCGAGGGCAACCTGATGGAGCGGGCCCCCGGCACCGACATCTGGCACTGGACGCTCCGCCTGCGTCAGGACTGGCGCGGAACCTACGAGTTCTACGTCGACGAGGGGGAGGGGCCGGACCCGGGCACCCCCGACTACTGGCGCTGGCTGCGCAGCCGGCGGCGCACCGACCCGCTCAACGCCCGTACGCTTCAAGGTTGTTGGGGCGGCGGCCCGGTCCCGTACGTCGAACTCCCGGGCGCTCCGAAAGCGCTGGACTGGACGCCGAGGCCGGAGGTCGCCCGCGGCACGACCACCGAGCACCAGGTGGAGAGTGCGCTCCTTGGAGGCCGACGGCGCGTCTGGCTGTATGAACCGTCTCTGCCGGACCGGGAGTTGGCGGACCTGCCCGTGCTGGTCCTGCTGGACGGCGAGCACTGGGGGCCGGGGCTCGGTCTTGCGCACCTCCTCGACAACCTGATCGCGGACGACCGTATCCCGCCGCTCGCCGCCGTGCTGCCCGAGTCCGTGGACGCGGAGACCCGATGGGCGGAGTTGACGTGCCGTCCGGATTTCGTCGCCTTCCTCGCGGACGAACTGCTGCCGTGGGTGGCCGGCCGGCTGCCGGTCACGGACGACCCCGCGCGCACGGTGATCGCCGGCCAGAGCCTCGGCGGACTCACCGCCGCCTATGCCGGACTCGCGGCCCCGCACCGCTTCGGCAACGTGCTCGTCTAGTCGGGCTCGTTCTGGTGGCCCGTCGGCCCGGAGCCGGAGTGGCTGACCCGGCGCATCGCCGAGGTCCCCCGCCTTCCGGTGCGCTTCCGTCTCTCCTTCGGCGAGCAGGAGTGGGTCGCTCTCCCCGCCGCCCGCCGGCTGCGCGACACCCTCGCCGCCGCCGGCTACGACGACGCCTCCTACCGCGAGTTCAACGGCGGCCACGACTACCTGTGCTGGCGCACCGAACTGGCCGACGGGCTGGTCGAGTTGCTGTCCGGCACAGCCACCTGAGGTGGGGTGCGCAGAGGTGGTGTGCGCTGGGGCGCTCATCCCCGCCCCGCCTCCACCCGGCCCGCGTACGCCTCGTCGAGCGCTTTCAAGCGGGCCGCGAGCTGCGCGGCGATGTCGTCGAGGTGCCCGTCCCGCATCAACTGCGGGTGCGTGCAGTCCAGGTCGTGGTTGACGACCGCACCGGTCACATGCGCGCCCCAGGCCTCCCGGGTGAGCCAGTCCTCGGCACGCGGGGCTGCGGCCGTGAAGAACAGCAAGTCACCCTTGTACCAACGGTGTTGGTGCTCACGCATCATCCGCGCGTGATTCGGCACGATGTCGACGATCTTCGACAGGGTGTGCTCGCCGAGCCCGGCGAGCGGGCTACCCGCCCGGCGCCTCAGGTGCCTTGCACCGCAAGGCAGTTGAGGCGCTTTCAGGCATACGAAAGCAGTCCGTTCCGTCGAGTCCGGAGCCGCAGAATTTAGGTTAGCCTAACCTTACGAAAATGGGACGTTGACATATGTGTCAACAATTTCGCGAAGTGCGAAGAACCCCCGCCAGGCCCCAACGCCTTGGAGCATCAACCCTGTTGAGCGCTCCCGCCGCTTTCCCTCACCTTGACGTCACCCAGCCACAGCGTGAACGTCGCCCCCTTGTCCGGTCCCGGCGACGCCGCGACGACGTCACCGTCGTGGGCTCGGGCGATGCCACGCGCGATGGTCAGGCCGATGCCGCTGCCGCCGGCCGGGGCCGGCCGTCCCGGGTGCTCAATGCGCTCGAAGCGGCTGAAGATCCGGTTCAGGTCGTGCCCGGGAATGCCGACGCCGTCGTCCGTGACGCGGACGATGACACGGGGCTGCGGTTCGTCCTCGCTGTGGACGGAGACCGACACAGCGCCGTGCGCGTCACACGCGATCAGCGCGTTGCCGAGGAGGTTCACCAGGACCTGGGCGATCCGGTCGGGATCGCAGAAGGCGATGACGGGGGAGTCCGCCGTGACCGTGAGGGCCACCCTCTGATCGTCGTACTGGGGGCGCAGCCGCTCTGCCGTGGCGCGGGCCAGCGCGGCGACGTCCGCGTCCTCGCAGTGCAGGGCGAAGGCCCCCTCCTCGACCCGCGACAGACTGGACAGGTCGGACGCCAGCCGCCGCAGCCGGTCCAGGTCGTCGGAGAGCGAGGCGAACATCGCGTCGTCCGGTGTGAAGATACCGTCGGCCATGCCCTCGATCTGACCGTGCAGGATCGTGATGGGGGTCCGCATCTCATGGGCGATCTCGGAGACCAGCCGGGCGCGCCGCCGCTCGGTGTCGGCGAGCGCCGCCGCCAGGGTGTTCACGTCGTTGACCAGCGCGGCGAGGCCCGGCTCGCTGGGCAGTTCGAGGACGGTGTCGTAACGCCCTTCGGCGAGCCGACGGGTGGCCGCGCGGATGGTGTCCAGTGGGCGTACCAGGAACCGGGACAGCACGACGGCTGCGAGGACGGCGGCTGCCACCCCGGTCCAGAAGCCGATGTTGTCGGGGTCGACGCGGTGGTGCCAGGGGCCGTTGACCAGTTCCTTGGCCACCGATGTCGCCCCCAGCGTCACCACCAGGACCGTGACGTGGGAAAGCACCAGACGGTTGCGCAGCGACAGGCGGGAGTGGATCCGCCGCAGCCGGGCACGCCAGAAGCCGGAGGGGCGCGTGGCGGTGTCCTTTCCCCTGGCCACTACGGCGTGTCCTGTGGGTTCGGGGCCGGTACGCCCTGGGTGGGACGGCCGACGAACCGGTAGCCCACGGCCCGCACCGTGCCCACGAACCGGGGCGCGTTCGCGTCGTCGCGCAGCGCCCGACGCAGCGTACGAATGTGTACGTCCACGAGTCGTTCGTCACCGAAGAAGTCCTCGCCCCACACCTGGGCGAGCAGACCGCGCCGGGTGAACACGCGGCCGGGAGCGCGGGCCATGGCGACCAGCAGGTCGAAGTCGAGGGCGGACAGCTCCGCCGTGTGGTCGCCGTCGATCAGGACCGTCCGCGTGGCCGGATCGGCGGTGAGGCCCTCGAAGCGGAGTGTGCCGTCATCGTCCGGGGTCCCTCCGGGTCCGTTGTCGGTGCGCCGCAGGATCGCCCGTACCCGCAGCGCGAGTTCGCGCGGGCTGAACGGTTTGGTGACGTAGTCGTCGCTGCCGTTGGTGAAGCCGATGAGCCGGTCCACCTCCTCGGTCCGCGCGGTGAGCATGATGACGGGGACCTGGCTGGACTGCCGGATCCGGCGCAGTACCTGGAAGCCGTCGAGGCCCGGCAGCATCACGTCGAGGACCACCAGGTCGGGCCGGTTCTGGGCGACGGCCCGCAGCCCGGACGGCCCGTCGGCGGCCTCCACCACCTGGAATCCGTCCGCCTCCAGATAGCCGCGTACGGTCATCCGGATCTTGGGTTCGTCATCGACGACCAGAACGCGCTGTGTACTCATCGTGCTCACTTTCCGTCACAGGCGCGGCAGGGGCCCCGGCCACTGCTGCGGATCCTCCGGCGGCCCGGAGGTACAGGTCCTCGAACGCCGCCAGCGTACGGCGGATGTCGTGCTCGGCGACGATTTCGCGGCCCGCCTCGCCCATCCGCAGGCGGGCCACGGGATCGTAAAGAAGCCTGGTGAGGGCATGGGCGAGGGCACTCACGTCACCGGGTGGGAAGAGGTAGCCGTTGCGGCCATGGTGGACCAGATGCGGCAGGGCCATCGCGTCGGCCGCGACGACGGGTTTCCCGGCCGCCATCGCCTCCATGGTGACCAGACTCTGCAGTTCGGCGGTGCCGGGCATGCAGAAGATGTCGCACCGGGCGTAGGCGTCCAGTACCTCCTGGTCGGTGGCCAGTCCGTGGAAGGTGACCCGGTCCGCGATGCCGAGGTCCTTGGCCAGTTCCTCCAGTGCGCGGCGACAGGAGCCCTCTCCGACGATCTCGCCCCGCACGCCCGGCAGCAGCGCCAGCGCACGCAGGAGTTCATGGACGTTCTTCTCCTTGTCGAGCCGGCCCACGAACAGCACTTGCGCTTCCCTGTCGCCGGTGTCCACGGAGGGCTGGGAGAAGCGCTCCAGGTCCAGCCCGCAGGACACCGAACTGGCCGGGACGCGCAGCCCGTTGTCGTGCAGCAGCCGCACCGCCCGTGCGGTGGGCGCGGTGACGGCCTGGGCGCGGCGGAAGACACGTACGAGGTCACGCCACGCGAACCGGCAGACCGCGCGGGTCAGCCGGGCCGGAAGCCGGGTGTAGCCCAGGAGGTTCTCCGGCATGAAGTGGTTGGTGGCCACCACGGGTGTCCCGCGCCGGTGTGCGGCGGTCGCCAGCGTCCGGCAGACGGCGAAGTGGGACTGGATGTGCACCACGTCGGGGGAGAGCCGGTCCAGCAGCCGGGTCACGGGCCGGGCGGTCCGCCAGGGCAGGCAGACACGGAAGGTGGGATGGAGAGGGGTGCGGTGGGAGGCGATCCGGTGCACGGTGATCCCCTTCTCCACAGCGGTACCTGGACCCGCCTCCGTCGCGGGGCAGACGACGTGGACCTCGTGACCCCGGCCCAGGAGCCCCTCGGCGAGCCGCTGGGCGAAGTTCGCGGCGCCGTTCACGTCCGGGGGGAAGGTGTCGGCGCCGATGACGATGCGCCAAGGGTGAGGGCCCTGCATGACGTACTCCTGCGGTGCCGAGGGTCGGCGACCCGAGGTGAGGTGGGGAAAGGAGGTGGAACGGGTGAGGTGGAGCACCCCCGTGAGTGCGAGCGCCCAGCAGGCCAGGCCCGTGCCGACGGTGGCCAAGGAGAGCCCGGGGGCCTCGCCGAGCAGACCGACCCCGATCACCACGGCGACGAACGGATCGACGAGGGTCAGGCAGGCGACCGTGACCTCGGGCGGCCCCGCGGCCTGGGCGCCCTGCGTGAGCCAGAAACCGGCGAGGGCGACGAGGGCCAGTCCGGCGAGCGTGCCGCACAGCGCACCGCTCACACCGGACGACGTGAACTCCTCGCCCGTCGCCCGCAGCAGCACCGACATACAGCCGTACGCGCTCCCGGCACCGACGGCACGCGCCACACAACGCCCTTGCCCGGACAGCAGGTTGGAGAGCCCGGCGCAGCAGACCACGATCAGCAGGACCAGGGCCCCGGCCTGGAGCTGCGCCGCCGTCGTGACGGCGGTGGTGACGGTGGCACCCGAAGCGATCACCGCGAAGGCGCCCGTTCCGCCGACGATCGCGGCCAGCGCCAGCCCCGTCGCCCGGTCGAGCCCGACACGGCGGACCCGCAGTCCCCAGAGCACGCTCACCACGACGGCACCCACACCCAGCGGTTGCACGACCGTCACGGGCGCCAGCCGCAAGGAGGTGATGTGCAGCGTCGTACCCGTCCCCAGCAGGGCAAGACCGGCCAGCCAGCGAGGCCGCCGTACGACGGCCGACAGGGCTGTCGGCCCGCCGGGCGATGTTCCATGCGTGGCGTCGTACTGGAGCCGTGCGCCCGCCGCATAACAGCACGCGTTCAACACGCTGAGCACGATGGCGAGTTCGGTCATCAGCGGTTCCGGTAGGTGCGCAGTGCGTCGGCCATCATGAACAGCAGGGCGATCTCCAGTCCCAGCGTCGCCCGCTCGGCCAGCCCGAGCAGCCGGGCCGCCGGGACGGACCCGGGCGTACGTGGTCGGCTCGCGCTCACATGCGTACCGAGGAAGAGCAGCGCGGCCCCCGAACTCGCCCAGGACAGGTGGCGTATTCGTCGTGCCGGCACGCTCGTCGGCCGGTGACCGCGCAGTCGACGGGCCAGCAGCAGACCGGCGGCGGGCAGCGCGGCCAGCGAGGCGCCCGCCGCGTGACGGTGGACCAGTCCGCTCACCGACTGCGCGCCGCCCGCCGGATCGGTGCGGAAGACCGCGCAGAGCGACAACCCCCCGCACCCCACCGCCAGCGCCGCCGGCGCGACGGTTCCGACGGGGAGTCGGCTGCGGAGCAGTGCGGCGAGCAGCGCGGCCGACCCCGCCGCGGCGCATGCGACACAGGCCGTGAACAGGGTCGCCGCGCCGTCGTGCAGCGCGTAGTCGCTGAGCGTCTGACCGACCGGATCGACCTGCTCGGACCACCCAAGGTGCAGCAGCGCGGCCAGCGCGACCGACCCGGTGAGGGCGGTGCGCGCCGCCGAGGCCAGCTGTCTGTGACCACCGCGACCGGCGGCGACCTGCGGTGAGAGGAGAACGTGCATGACCGTCAGACAACGGGCGGCCGATGAGGCCGGTACCACTCGCCGTATGAAGCTTCCGTGAGGTGGCAGCTGGCTTCCGTGAGGCGGCAACTGGACCTTCCGTGGGGCGGCAGCTGAAGTTTCCATGAGGCGGCAATATCGAGAACAAAATTGTTGACAATCTTGTCGGCCTGGACTTAGCTTCGACAGGCACTCACTCAGGGAGGGCGCATGCCGAAGGAAACCCGTCCGAGCACCGGAGAGCAGGCCAAGCAGCATGCGCTCACGCAGGTGCGGCAGGCGATTCTGCGCGGCGACATGGCACCTGCCCAGCGGCTGGTGGAGACCGAGCTCGCCGAGCAGTTCGGTGTGACACGGGCCAGCGTCCGGGCGGCGCTGATCGAGCTGGAGTCGGACGGACTGGTGGAGCGGATCCGCAACCGTGGATCACGGGTGCGGGTGGTGACGCTCGAGGAAGCGGTGGCCATCACCGAGTGCCGTATGGCCCTCGAAGGGCTGTGCGCGGCGAAGGCGGCCGTCGCCGCCAGTGACGAACAGCTTGCGGAACTCACGGACTTGGGCAGGGCGATGACCAAGGCCGTGGCCGACGGCGAGCCGATCACCTACTCCGAGCTCAATCACGAAGTGCACGCCCGGGTAAGGCAGTTCAGCGGCCAGCAGGTCGCCGTGGAGCTGCTGGAGCGGCTCAACGCGCAGTTGGTGCGCCACCGTTTCCAGCTCGCACTGAGGCCGGGCCGGCCACAGCAGTCCCTGGGCGAGCATCTGACCATGATCGAGGCGATCACGGCCAGGGACCCGCAGGCGGCCGAGGCAGCCGTCCGTGCCCACCTCAGCAGTGTGATCGACGCGTTGCGCGACTGACGCGGCCGAGGCGACTGACGCGGCCGAGGAGGGCGCGCCTGTCCACCAAGGAGAGCTGAGCAATGACGCACGGCTACGTGCCCGTCGCCCCACGATCGACGCTTGTCGTCACCGCGCATGCCGGAGACTTCGTGTGGCGGGCCGGGGGGCGCGGTCGCCCTGGCCGCCTCCCGCGGAGAGAAGACCACCATCGCGTGCCTGACCTTCGGTGAACGCGGTGAGTCCGCCAAGGCCTGGCGCGAGGGCAGGAACCTTGAGGAGATCAAGGCGATACGCCGCGGGGAGGCCGAGAAGGCCGCCGCCACCCTTGGCGCCGAGGTCCGCGTCTTCGACGCCGGCGACTACCCGCTGGTCGTCACCGCAGAGCTGACCGACCAACTGGTCGCCGTCTACCGTGAGATCCAGCCCGACGTCGTGCTCACCCACCCGGTCGAGGACCCCTACAACGGCGACCATCCCGCCGCCAACCGGATGGCCCTGGAGGCCCGCGTCCTGGCGCAGGCCATCGGCTACCCCGGCCCGGGCGAGATCATCGGCGCCCCGCCGGTCTTCTACTTCGAGCCGCACCAGCCCGAGATGAGCGGCTTCAGGCCCGAAGTGCTCCTCGACATCACCGAGGTCTGGGAGACCAAGCGCAAGGCGATGGAGTGCCTCGGCGCCCAGCAGCACCTGTGGGAGTACTACACCGACCTCGCCGTCCGCCGCGGTGTCCAGCTCAAGCGCAACGCGGGGCCCAACCTGGGCCTGGCCCACAGGACCATGGCCGAGGCGTACATGCGCCCCTACCCGCAGATCGCGAGGGAACTGGCATGAGCGAGCCAAGGTGCGGGGGAGGCTGGAGGGTCGCGGAGCGATCCGGCGCGGGCGCCCGGCCGCGGCGGAGCCGAAGCGGAGCTCTGCAGGAGGAGGAAGCATGAGTGGAGTGATCGTCACCACCCCGCCCAAGGCCGACCCCAAGGCCGTCGAGGCCCTCGCCGGATACGGCGTCGCCACCGTCCACGAGGCGATGGGCCGCACCGGCCTGCTCGGATCGAGTCCTTCCACACGCACGGCACACCGCCCGTCGACTGACGGCAACGACGGTCTCGAACAGCGAGAATCGGAACCAACGCTCCGCGTGCGGTCAAGGAGACGAAGTCCGTACGGGGCGTGGTTCAAGAACGTTATGCCATTGCCCTGGCCGCCCCAGGATGCTGGAGTGATCTCATGGATCACGTTGCGGTACTTGCCCTGTTCGACCGGGATATGCGAGAGGGGGCGCGGCCGGACGCCCCAGGTGCCCGGATCGAGCACACCGGCAAGGTGGTGCGACAGGTGAGCACCGGGCAGGGCTGGAGCGGGGTGACCTGGTCGGATCTCGACGAGGGGAGCGCGGACGCGGCGATTGCCGAGCAGATCCGGTACTTCACCGAACACGGGCTCGATTTCGAGTGGAAGCTCTACGGACACGACCAGCCGGAGGACCTCGGGCAGCGGCTGCGGGATGCCGGGTTCATCGCCGAGCCCGAGGAGACGCTCATGATCGCCGAACTGGGCGACCTCGTGCTCGACGCCGAGCCGCCCGAGGGCGTACGGCTCCTTCCGGTCACCGACCGCGCGGGCGTGGACCTCGTGGCCGACGTGCACGAGCAGGCGTTCGGCACGGACGGTACGCGGCTGCGCCACCAGCTGCTCGCCCAGCTGACCGGCGACGAGGACACGGTCGTCGCGGTGGTGGCCCTCGCGGGTGACGTTCCGGTCAGCGCGGCGCGCATGGAACTTCCGCCCAGGGCGCGGTTCGCCGGGCTCTGGGGCGGCGGAACCGTCGAGGCCTGGCGCGGACGCGGCATCTACCGCGCCCTCGTCGCCCACCGTGCCCGCGTCGCCGCCGACCGCGGCTACCGCTACGTCCAGGTCGACGCCTCAAGCCAGAGCCGCCCCGTCCTCGCCCGCCTGGGTTTTCAGCCGCTGACCACAACGACGCCGTACGTGTACGCACCGGACGATGCCGGGTCTGTGTAGAGCCGTCGGCCCCGCGACCGGGGAACAGTCGCTGCCCGGCGTCGCTCACAGCGTGAGCTGGTACTCCACGGCCTTGTGTGTCGGCAGATAGCCGAGCGCGTCGTTGATACGGAGCATGGGCGCGTTGCTGTCGGCGGTGTCGGTGAGCAAGCCGGCGAGTTCGGGGTGTCGTACGCGGGCCTGACGGATCGACTCCGCCTTCATCCACAGCCCGAGGCCGTGCCCGCGGTGCTCGGGCAGCACGCCGGTGCCGTAGTGCTGACCGTCACCGCGGCCGTCGCCCGGCACGACCAGCTCGGAGAACCCTGCGATCGAACCGTCCGAGCCGTCCACCGCGGCCACGGTGTGGAGCAGCTCGCCGCGCTTGGTGATGACGTCGGCCACCGACAGGACCCGCTCCACGTCCCACCGGACCGTCCCGTAGTCGGTGTCTTCCATCGGCATGTCGTCCATGGCCCGGCGAGAGTCGGCGAAGGTCCGCGCCAGCGCGGGCGGCACGGCGCCGTCCCAGTACGTCAACTCATAGCCGGGGTGCGGGTGTTGGACGATCCCGTTGATCCGGGCGAGGTCTACGTCGGGGAGCGGCAGCCTCGCGTACGTCAGCGCCAGCACCCGGTGGAAGCCGCGCGCCGCCAGGAAGCGGTCGCCGGGGGAGCCGTCCCCGGCCTGCGCGACGAGCGACCGCCGCCCCTCGCTCCGCGCCGCGACGACAGCCGCGTCCAGCAGGAGACCGCCCACCCCCTGCTGCCGCTCATCCGGATGTACGGCGATCTCGATCTCCGCGAGATGTTCCTGCCCCGCCTTCGTGAACAGCCGCAGGAAGGCGGAGCCCAGCGGAACACCGTCGGCGTCGGAGGCCAGCCACGCCAGGCGTCGGCCCGACGGTGTGATCTCGGGATCGGTCAGCGGCGTGATGCGCGGGGGCAAGGGTTCTCCGTGGCGGCAGGGTGGGTGCGGGGAAGCCCGCAGAACCTAGCCGCCACGGCGCGCGACCCGCAAGGAAATTACGCCACGGCGCGCGCCCGGCAAGAGAATTGGCGACGGCGCGACGAGCCGGGCCCGCCGCTCGGCCCTCAGCAGCGAACCCTTCGCCCGACCTGCCCCTGTTCGGCCTTCGGCGGTGAGTCCCCCCGCCCGACCTGCCCCTGTTCGGCCTTCAGTGGTGAGTCCCCCCGTCCGACCTGCGCCTGTTCGGCCTTCGGCGGTGAGTCCCCCCGCCCGACCTGCCCCTGTTCGGCCTTCAGTGGTGAGTCCCCCCGTCCGACCTGCGCCTGTTCGGCCTTCAGTGGTGAGTCCTTCGCCGGGCCTGCGCCTGCTCGGCCCTCAGCGGCGAGTCCCCCCGTCCGACCTGCGCCCGCTCCGCCCTCAGCGCCGAGCCCTTCCCCTGCTTCGCCCGCCGGAGCGGTCGAGTGCCGCCACGCCCAGTGCGGCCAGCCCGATCTGGATGAGCCACTCGATCCAGTCGATGCCGTTGGTGTCGGACACGTCGAACGCGTTGGCGATCGCGGCGCCGACCAAGGCGGCGATGATGCCGACGACGATCGTCAGCAGGATGCCGATGCGCTGGCGCCCCGGGACGACCAGCCTGCCCAGTACGCCGATGATGATGCCGATGATGATGGCACTGATGATGCCTGAGATCTCCATCTCCGCCCCTCTTTGTCGTTGCCCTCGTAGTTATGCGTGTGCCCGCTGGATGCGCAGGCAGTCCGCTCGGCTTTCAACCGGCTCCCGACCGGCTTTCGACAGGTACTCGTCTGGCCTTCGCGCGACCGGGGCGCGCGCTCCGGCGGCCTTCTGTTCAGCCCCTCTCTCGTCATGTACCGTTCAATAATCTGTTGCCCGGAGGACGGCCAAGCCCCGTTCTACGCGCGCAGACTTGGCGCCCGCACCGCCTCTCCCACCCCTCACGGAGGTTTTGCCGGATGCTCGGATTCAGAAGGTCCCGCCACAGACTCACCACCGCGCTGGCCGCGTTCGGGCTGCTCCTGACGGGCGCCGCCGTCCAGACGGCCACCGCGGGCGCGGCCGCCGCGGCGACCCCGCACCGCATCCTGTTCGACAACACCAAGGCCGAGACCGCCGGCAACGCCGACTGGATCATCGGCACCAGCCAGCCGGACCCGCTCGGCCAGGACTCCACACCGTCGGCCGAGACCGACTGGACCGGAGCGCTCTCCGCGTGGGGCGTCGCCCTGCAGAAGACCGGCAACTACTCGCTGAAGACGCTCCCCTCGGGCAGCGGCATCACGTACGGCACCACGGCCGCGACCGACCTGCAGAACTTCGACACGTTCGTCCTGCCCGAACCGAACATCCTGCTGAGCACCGCCGAGAAGACCGCGGTCATGACGTTCGTGCAGAACGGCGGCGGCCTCTTCCTCGTCTCCGACCACACCGGATCCGACCGCAACAACGACGGCGAGGACGCGGTCGAGGTCATCAACGACCTGATGTCCAACAACAGCGTCGACAGCACGAACCCGTTCGGGTTCACCGTCGACACGCTCAATGTCGGCACCGAGGACCCGAGGGCCATCTCCAGCACCACCGACCCGGTCCTGAACGGTTCCTTCGGCAAGGTCACCGGCAGCATCATCCGCAGCGGCACGACGGCCACCCTGAGCCCGACCGCCAACGCCGCGGTCAAGGGCCTCCTCTACCGCTCCGGTTACTCCGGAAACACCGGTGCCTTCTTCGCCACCAGCACCTTCGGCAGCGGCCGGGTCGCGTTCTGGGGCGACAGCTCACCCATCGACGACGGCACCGGCCAGTCGGGCAACACGCTGTACGACGGCTGGAACGACACCGCCGGCACGAACGCCGCACTCGCCCTCAACGCCACCGAGTGGCTCGCGGGAACCGGCGACAGCGGAGGCGGCGGAGGCGGCACCTGCACCGCCGCGCAGCTCCTCGCCAACCCCGGTTTCGAGTCCGGCAGTTCGTCCTGGACCGCTACCACCGGAGTGATCACCACCGCCACCGGTCAGGCCGCCCGCACCGGCTCCTACAAGGCCTGGCTGAACGGCAACGGCGCAGCCAATACCGAAACCCTCTCCCAGTCGGTGACCATCCCCGCCGGCTGCGCGGCCACCCTGAGCTTCTACCTCCACGTGGACACGGCAGAGACAACCACCAGCACGGCGTACGACACCCTCAAGGCCCAGGTTCTCAACAGCAGCGGCACGGTCCTGGCGACGCTGGCCACGTACTCGAACCTGAACGCTGCGACGGGATACGCCCAGCGCACGTTCAACCTCGGCAGCTATGCCGGGCAGACGGTCACCGTCAAGTTCACCGGCGTCGAAGGCTCCATTCTCCAGACGTCGTTCGTCATCGACGACACGGCCCTGAACGTGAGCTGACCGACGCGCGAAGGGGCGGGCCCGAGTCCGGGCCCGCCCGTGTCACCCGGCGTGAACCCACCCGGTGGCGGCCACGACCTCGTGTGCGATGTCCACCACCGTGCGGTCGTCGGTCGCCACCCGCACGGTGTCCGCGGGCACCCGCTCGTCCAACAGCCTTGCCTTGTGGGCGCTGTTCGCCATCTCGCGTTCCAACTCGGAGCCGATCTCCCGCCCCTTGAGCCGCCGGGCCGTGGTGTCGTCGGTGGCGGTCAGCAGCACGCGGATGATCCGTACCTCTCCGCCCATGGCCCGCTGGAACAGGCTCGCCGACTCGGCCAGCACACTCACGGTGTTGGTGTAGACGAGGCGCCGGTGGCCGAGCTCGGCGAAGTTTCCCCACACCGCCCGGAGATTGCGCTCGGTGATCCCTGCGCGGTGCGGATCGCCGTCCGGCGCCGGATGCACGTATCCCATGAAGTCGCCCTCGATCACCGCGTGCGCGACCTCGGCGAACCTCAGCCGCGCCGAGACCTCCCAGCCCACGGTGGACTTGCCGACGCCCGCGCGCCCGCCGATGAGGAGTACCTCCGGTTGGTCCATGCGAAAAGCGTGCCAGCCCGGGGTGCGCCGGGCGATCGGTATACGTCCGGTCGCGCATGTCCGCCATGACTGCCGCTTGACATGCAGGTAATTGCCTGCATAACTTTGAGTGTGCGATCGGAGAATCAGCCCGGGATGGACCAGGTGTTCAAGGCGTTGGCCGACGAGACGCGGAGACAGCTGTTGGACCGGCTGCACGCGCACAGCGGTCAGACGCTGGGTGAGCTGTGCGCGCACATCGACATGACACGTCAGTCGGTCACGCAGCATCTGGCGGTCCTGGAGGCCGCGAACCTGGTCAGCACGGTGCGGCGGGGGCGAGAGAAACTGCACTACCTCAATCCGGTGCCGCTCCACGAGATCCAGGAGCGATGGATCGACAAGTTCGAGCGCCCGCGGCTGCGCGCGCTCAGTGCACTCAAGCGACGAGCCGAGGAACCCATGACCGACAAGCCGAGCTATGTGTACGTCATCTACATCCAGAGCACACCCGAGAAGGTCTGGGACGCGCTCACCGACGCGGACCTGACGGCCGCGTACTGGGGCCACAGCAACGTCTCGGACTGGCAGCCCGGTTCCCGCTGGGAACACCGTCGTACGGACGGCTCGGGCATCGCCGATGTGGTGGGCACCGTCGTGGAGAGCGAGCGTCCGACCCGGCTCGTGGCCACCTGGGCCGCGCCTGAGGATGAGGGCCAGGATGACAGGTACTCCCGGGTCACCTACGACATTCGGCAGCAGGCCGAAATCGTCCGGCTGACTGTGACCCACGAGGACCTGGCCGACGAGGGCGAGCTGGGCCAGGTGAGTTCCGGTTGGCCGGTGGTGCTGTCCAGCCTGAAGTCCCTGCTTGAGACCGGCGCCCCGCTGCCGCGGGAGCCGTGGGTGGTGCCGAGCCGCTGACGCGTCGACGGGGCAGCAGAGGCCGGCCCGCGTCGAGCGGGCCGGCCTCGGGCCGGGTTCCCTTCCGTGGCTCGCTGCCGCGTCCTGCCGGCTACGCCCGAGGCGTGCTGCCCCTGGCCGTGACCGCGCAGAGCGCGCCCAGCACCACGGCCAGTGCGCCGATGATGATGCTGTTGAGGACGACTCCGGTGTCCGGACTGGTGCCGACGACCCACGGCGAGATGATCATCCACGCGCCCATTGCGCAGATCGCCCAGCTCAGGCCGTACATCCTCTCCGGCGTGATGGTGAATCCGAGCGCCAGCAGGCCTATCGCGATGCCGATGATGAGGTTGTGCGCCACGAGGGCGGGCTGGCTTGTCGTGTAGTGGAGTATCCACGGGGACACTGCGCAGTACAGGCCGAGGAGGAACACCGGCCCGTCCACGAGTGCCACATCGCGGGCGCCGACGACGCGGGCATACCGATCCCGCATTTCGCCGACGTCCGGGTGGCTGCCGATGTCACCTCTGGGGTGCGAGACGTTGGCCATGACTCGTCTCCTTAGAGCTCTCTCGATCTCTCGGCCCTACCGCCCTGGTCCGGTATGCGGTAAGTGCCGCGTTCACCCCATTGTGCTCTTATTTCTTCTTTATGTGTAGCGGGAGGTGCGTCAGTCGCCGGAGATGAGCAGGTAGTCGAGGTTGAAGCCACCGGTTTCGCAGTAGACGGTGACCGTCTGCTCCCCGGCCCGGAGGTCGACGGGTACGTGCACCGACTGGTAGGTCCCCCAGCCGCCCGTGGCGGGCACCGATGCCGTTGCCAGCGTGGTGCCGCTGTCGTCGCGGAACGACACGGCGTTCGCCGCCGTGGTGTCCGTGCCGTTGGCGACGCGCAGCTCAAGATCGTAGGAGCCTGCCTGCGGCACATCGACGGCGTACGTGAGCCAGTTGCCGGCAGCTGTCCAGCCCACGTTCTTGCCGCCGCTGGCGGCGGGGTTGCTCTCGACGAGGTTGCTGCCGTCCGCGGGCCAGCCCTGCTGGCCGGTGTAGGACTCGGCCTCGATCTTCTGACCCACAGGGGCCGCGTGCGGCCGCACGGTGAGATGGACGGTCACCTCGTCGTGCGCCCTGCCGTCGGTGGCGTAGAAGGTCAGGTCCTGCTCGCCGGCGACGGTCGGACGGATCGTGACCAGACCGGTCGCCGGGTCGAGGGCGACGCCGCCCGGCAGTTCGGTGGCGTAGTAGGACAGCCGGTCCCGGTCGCGGTCGGTCGCCTTCAACTGCAGGCTCGCGGTGCCGTACTGGTCGGCGACGACATCGGTGGCCTGCGCGAAGATCGGGGCGTGGTTGTGGGAACCCGTCGGCACCTTGCCCTTCCACCGGTAGGTGGCGAAGGAGCCCGCCGGAACGGTCACGACGAACGTCTGGTCGGCGACGACCACCCGGACCTTGCTGTCGGTGCCGGCGCTGTTGCCGAGGACGGCGGTGAAGGTGCCGTTCCCCGAGCGGTAGACCACGTTGCTGACATCGTGCTCCGCGGCGCTGGACTCCAGGCGCACGTCACCCGGGGAGAGATACTTGGAGAACTGTCCGATCGCGTACAGCTCGTCGCGGACGGTGAAGTCCTTCGTGAGCGTGTTCACCTTCACCAGCCGGTCCGGCCACTTGGTGGTGGCCGCCACCTGGTCCCAGTCGATGTTGTTGTCGCGGGAAGGCGTCCAGTGCAGGGTCCCGCCGTCCTGGTCGGTGGCCTGGGCCCACAGGATGTAGGAACCGGCGTCGAGGCGGAAGTCGTTGAGGATCGTCGAGGGAGCCAGATCACTGGTCTCCGTGAGATGGACCGGCTTTCCCGTCTCCTCATAGGCGTCACGCATGACGCTCGGGTCCCCCCAATAGGGGTGGAAGGCGATGGCGTCCGACGCGTCGCGGACCTCCTCGCCGGTCACCGAGCCGTCCGGGGCGTCCTCGAAGATGCGGTAGTAGTTCTTGGTAGCCGTGCTGTTGGGGTCGCGCCAGTCCCAGAAGTTGAAGTCGTGCACATACAGCTCGGTGCTCAGCCGCACCTTCTGGAACTCACGCTTGATCGCCAGGGTCAGCTTCTGCTGCTGCTCGACACTGATGTCCATCGCCGGGTAGACGACGTCCATGCCCGGCTCGTTCAGCAGAGTCAGCGCGTCGACAGGGATGCCCTTCTTGGCGTACGCCTGGACGAACTTGACGTAGTACCGCGCGAAGACGTCGATGCAGTCGTCGCGCAACTTGCCGGCCTGGTAGTAGTCCGTGGTGCTTCCGGGCTTGAGCGCGACCTCACCGGTGAACCGGTTGTTCGTCTTCATCCACGCCGGTGCGCTCCACGCCGAGGCGAAGAAGGTGGCCTTGGGGTTGTAGCGCTGAATGAGCTTGATCGTGTCGATGATGTGCAGGTCGATGTCGCGCTGGATGGAGAAGTACTTCAGACCGAAGTCCTCGGTGACACCGGCGGGCAGGTCGTCCTCCGACCAGAACGGGAGGTGCTCGATGAGATCGGGGCTGCCGATGGTCAGCCGGAACCGGTCCAGGCCCGCGCCGGTCTTGGGGTCGACAAGAAGCCGGATGGCCTCCTCACGCTTGGCAGGTGTGAGCTTCCACAGGTTGGACACGCTGGTCTCGTCCAGGGAGAAACCGATACCCGTGTACTCCTGCCGGGCGGCACTGGGGTCGACGACCACGGTGGCATCGACGGAGCCGCCGGAACCAGTGCCTGTCCGGACGCTCGGCAGTGGCTGCCAGGCCTGTTCACCGCCGGTCGAGTAGGTGCCGGTCACGACCTGGCCGTTCCCGGTCGACCCGTCGGCGGCGAGGTCCGCATGCGCGGCCGGACCCGTGCCGACCAATGTGGACAGTGTCGTGACGGCGATGGCCGCGATCGCGGTGAGAGTACGTCTCACAGCTGCTCCTGGGCTCGGTGGATGAGAGGGGGGTGGCGCTGCGCTGAACGAGAGGCACGCGACCGTTCCGCCGCCAACGGCGCGGGGTGAACGGACGGTTCAAGAGGGAACGCCGCGACGTCGGATACGTCCCGACGACCCGGCGCGCCTCCACGACGTATCCGGAGTCGGTGGTCGTGCCGGTGCCGTCCAGCAGCCGACAGAGGGGTGTACGTATGCGTCCTGATGTGGCGACAGCCACCACGGCAACTCCCTCCCACCCCACCGATGCGGCAGATCCAAGCAATATCCTTGGTGTTAAGTCAAGGCTTGAAAAAAGTCATCCTGGTAAAGCGGGTACCGGTGCAACGGAGTGACGACAGGCGGAGGCAGCAGTGTGGGAGCCCAGTGAGGACGAGCCGTTGGCGCGGCTGCCCGAGTCGATCTGGGAGACGCGGTACGTCGGCAGGCGCTTTCCCGGCTCCCGCGCGGTCGCCGAGAAGCCGGGCCTCGCGGAGGGCGCCAACTGCCAGCTCTTCGCCTATGAGGTACTGCGGCGCTGCTCCCTGACCGTCCCCGACTGGCGGTCGAGTGATCTGTGGGACGACACCGGACGCACCGAACGGGTCGCGCACGCCCGGCCGTTGGACCTGGTGCTCCTCAACGCCGCCGACAACGCCTGGGGCGCACACGTCGGTGTGGTCGTGGGGGAGGACCGGGTCCTGCACCTCAGTGCCGAGGTGGGGCGTCCGGCCGTGTGGGGCATGGCGGACTTCGCCGCCCGGGACCGCTATCGCACGCTCATCGGCTTCAAGCGGGTCCTGCGGCGGGCGTGAGCCGCCCGCCCAGCTCCCGGGCCCTGCGGACGAACGCCTCGTGCAGGTCGTCGGCCGCGCGGGGCACCGAGTCCGCCCTGCGGCGCTGAAGCATCAGCACCACCTGGGTGGAATCGTCCTCCAGCGGCCGGTAGGTGATCGCGCCGCATCGCTCCAGCGGATCGTCCATCACGCTGAAGTCGGGCAGGACCGTCACACCCAGGCCCTCGGCGACCATCAGCTTGCCCATCTCCGCGCCGTCCGTGGAGTACGAGAAGGACGGGGCGTGACCCTCCAGGAGCCGGTGCAGATAGCGGTGCATGACGTATCCGGTACGCATGGAGATCAGCGGCTCGTGCTCGGCGAGGAGGTCGGCCGCCGAGACCGTGTCCCGCGCGGCGAGCGGGCTGTCCGGGCGTACGCACAGCACCGGCCGTCCGCGCAGCAGCTCGGTGGTCTCGAAGTCGGCGGGCAGGTCGTCGCCGTCGAGATGGTTCACCAGACCCAGGTCGAAGCCGCCCTCCGAGAGGGCCCGGTGGATGTCCGACTGCTGGGCGCCGACCACCTCCACCTGCGTCAGCGGATGCGTCGCGCGGAACTCCCGGACCGTGGGGATGAGCAAGGGCACGGTCGCCGCGTTCACCGTGCCGACGCGGACCATACGGCTGATGCGGTGCTGTTCGCCCGCCGCGCCCCGCAGCCGGTCGACCGCGTCCAGCACGTTGATGATGTGCGGCAGCAGGTCCCGCCCCTCGGCGCTCATCTTCGCGCCGGTGCGCTTGCGTTCCAGCAGGTCGACGCCGAGTTCGCGTTCCAGGTTCCGTACGGTCTCGCTGAGCGCGGGCTGGGAGAGGTGGAGTTCCTCGGCGGCCCGGCGCAACGAGCCGAGCCGGGTGACCGCCGCGATGTATTCCAGCTGCTCTATTCGCACCCCTGCAGAATGTGGTCGCCGGCCGGCCGTGTTCAAGGGTTTCCCTGTCACACCTTCGTGAAATACACCGGTCCGGGATGCGAGACCGGTCGGCTATTCCTTGACGGTCCGGACGGGGGGCTGCGACGATCGACGACATGAAGATGCGACCGGACCTCACGCGGCGACGCCACGTCGACCTCGCGCGTGTCTCCAGTTCCTTCTGTTGTAGCGAAGCCTGACGATCCCGACGGTAGGGTCCCCTTCGCACAGACCAGCCTGCCCACCGGTGAATTCTCCCGCAGGGTAGATCTCCGTGTTCTCCGGCACCCGCCGCCCCCTTTCACCGCCCGCATTCCCGTGGAAAAGCCGGGCCCGTAATTCGTCATGCCCTCGTATCGAACACCGGGAGTTCTCCGTGCCCGAAACGGAATCCGCAACCGACACCCCCACAGAGATCACCAGCGAGCCCGTTCGCTTTGCCTACTGGGTCCCCAACGTCAGCGGCGGCCTGGTCACCAGCAAGATCGAGCAGCGCACCGACTGGGGTTACGACTACAACCGCGAGCTCGCCGTCCTCGCCGAGAACAACGGCTTCGACTACGCGCTCAGCCAGGTCCGTTACATGGCCAGCTACGGCGCCGAGTTCCAGCACGAGTCGACCAGCTTCAGCCTCGCCCTGCTCCTCGCCACCGAACGTCTGAAGGTCATCGCCGCCGTCCATCCGGGCCTGTGGCACCCGGGCGTCCTCGCCAAACTCGGCGCCACCGCCGACCACCTCTCCAAGGGCCGCTTCGCGGTCAACGTCGTCAGCGGCTGGTTCAAGGGCGAGTTCACCGCCCTCGGTGAACCGTGGCTGGAGCACGACGAGCGCTACCGCCGCTCCGAGGAGTTCATCCGCGCCCTGCGGCAGATCTGGACCGAGGACCACACCGAACTCGCCGGTGACTTCTACCGGTTGAGGGACTTCTCGCTGAAGCCCAAGCCCCTCAACACACCCGAGCGCCCGCACCCGGAGATCTTCCAGGGCGGCAACTCCACCGCAGCCCGCGCCATGGCAGGCCGGGTCTCCGACTGGTACTTCTCCAACGGCAAGGACTTCGACGGCGTCACCGAGCAGCTCGCGGACGTCCAGAAGGCTGCGACCGAGGTCGGGCGCAAGGCACCGAAGTTCGGCCTCAACGCCTTCCTGATCGCCCGTGACACCGAGGCCGAGGCCCGCGACACCCTCCGTGAGATCGTCGCCAAGGCCGACAGCGAGGCCGTCGAGGGCTTCGGCGCCGCCGTGAAGCAGGCCGGCCAGTCCACCGCCGACGGCAAGGGCATGTGGCAGGACTCCAGCTTCGAGGACCTCGTCCAGTACAACGACGGCTTCCGTACGGGCCTGATCGGAACCCCGGAGCAGATCGCCGAGCGGATCGTCGCCTACAAGCGCCTCGGCGTCGACCTCCTTCTCCTCGGCTTCCTGCACTACCACGAGGAGGTCGAGTACTTCGGCCGCCGGGTGCTGCCCCTCGTACGCGAACTGGAAGCCCAACTGCCGCAGTCCGAGGCCGAGTCCGTGTCCGTCCACGCGTGACCATCTCTGCCCTCTCCCCCGCTCCTTCCGCACCGCTCTGCGAAAGAGGTCGACAAGCATGACTACCGTCACCCCCACCGACTGGCAGGCCCGCCCCGCTCCGCAGACCGCCCAGGACTGGATCGCCCGTGCCGCCGCGGTCGCCGCCGTCCTCGCCACCGACGCCGCCGAGCGCGACCACGCCGGAGCGACCCCGCACGCGGAGATCCAGCTCCTCAAGGACTCCGGCCTCGTCACCCTGCTCGGACCCACCGAGCACGGCGGCGCGGGCCAGGACTGGCCCACCGCCTACCGCGTCATCCGCGAGGTCGCCAAGGCCGACGGCTCCATCGGCCAGCTCCTCGGCTACCACTACCTGTGGAACTGGGCCGCCCGCCTGGTCGGCACCCGCGAGCAGTGGGAGCACGTCGAGGCCGAAGCCGCCCGTAACCGTTGGTTCTTCGGCGGAGCCGTCAACCCGCGGGACAAGGACGTCGTGGTCACCGAGGACGGCGACGACCTCCTCTTCACCGGCCACAAGTCCTTCTCCACCGGCAGCAAGGTCTCCGACGTCACCGTCCTCGAAGGCGTCTTCGAGGGCACCGACCGGCACGTCTTCGCGATCGTGCCCTCCGACACCGAGGGTCTGACCTTCCACGACGACTGGGACAACATCGGCCAGCGGCTCACCGAGAGCGGCAGCGTCACCCTCGACCGGGTCCGCACTCCCTGGGCGAGCGCCGCCGGGTACGTCGACAAGGAGTTCCAGCCCCGGATCTACAACACCCTCAACGTCCCCACCATCCAGCTGGTCTTCGTCAGTTTCTACCTCGGCATCGCCGCCGGCGCCCTGGACACTGCGGCGACCTACACCCGCACCAAGACCCGGTCCTGGCTGCACGGCGGCTACGAGCGCGCGGTCGACGAGCCGTACGTCATCGACACCTACGGAGACCTCACCGCGAAGCTCTGGGCGGTCGAGGCACTTGCCGACGCCGTCGCCGCCGAGGGACAGAAGCTGCACGAGGATCCCGACGCCGTCACCGAGCAGACGCGCGGCGACTTCGAGGTCAGGGTCGCCGCCGTCAAGGCCCGCGCCACGGACGTCGCCCTGGAGATCGGCAACCGGATCTTCGAGGTGACCGGCGCCCGCTCCACCGCCGGCGCCGAGGGGCTGGACCGGTTCTGGCGCAACATCCGCACACACTCCCTCCACGACCCGGTCGCCTACAAGCGGCGCGAGGTCGGCCGCTGGGTACTCGAGGGCGAACTGCCCGAACCCACCTGGTACTCCTGACCGCTCGCCCGGGGCGCCTCCGTCGGGAGGCGCCCCGCTCCGCAGAAAGAGGGCCCATGGCCACCGTCCTGTCCGTCTCCGGCAGCCCCTCCGTTGCCTCCCGCACCGCCAAACTCCTGCGCCACCTGGACACCCGGCTGGCGGCGCAGGGCCACGAGGTCATCCCGCTCGACGTCCGCACGATCCCGGCCGAGGCCCTGCTCGGGGCCGACTTCAAGCACCCCGCCATCGTGGAGGCGACCGAACTCTTCGCCCGCGCCGACGGTGTCGTCATCGCCACCCCCGTCTACAAGGCCGCCTACTCCGGCGTCCTCAAAGCCCTGCTCGACCTGCTCCCGCAGTACGCGCTCACCGGAAAGACCGTGCTGCCGCTGGTCACCGGAGGCAGCACCGCGCATGTCCTCGCCCTCGACTACGCGCTCCGCCCCGTCCTCAACTCCATGGGCGCCGCGCACATAGTCCAGGGCTGGTTCACCCTCGACAAGGACATCACGACGGGCGAGGACGGCAGGATCACCGTGGCGCCGGGCACCGCCGAGGCCCTGGCCCAGGTGGTCGACCAGTTCTCGGCCGCTCTCGGCCGCACGCCTTTGCTGGCTGCGGCAGGCTGACACCATGACCGCTAAAGTGATCGCCGACGACGTCGAGGCTCTGGCTGTCGCCGCCGCGCTCGCCGACGAGTTCCGCGCCGGTGCCTCGGCGCGGGATGCGAAACGAAGGCTCCCGCGAGCGGAGTTGGAGCGGCTTTCCGCCTCCGGACTGCTCGCCGTCACCGTGCCCGCCGCGTACGGTGGCGCCGACGTGTGCCAGGAGACCCTCGCGGAGATCTTCCGGCTGCTGGCCTCCGCCGACGCCAGCCTGGCGCAGATCCCGCAGAACCACTTCGTGTACGTGAACGTGATAAGCCGTCAGGGCACCGCACGGCAGCGGGAGTTCTTCTTCGCCGAAGTGCTGGCCGGGCGCCGCTTCGGCAACGCCCAGTCGGAAGCGGGCACCAAGCACGTCCAGGACATCCGCACCCGCCTGGAACCCCGCCCGGACGGCTCCTACGCGCTCACCGGCGTCAAGCACTACTCCACCGGCGCGCTCTTCGCCGACTGGATCCCCGTCCTCGCCCGGGCCGAGGACGACAACCTGCACGTCGCGTACGTCCCACGGGACGCCGCCGGGGTCACGGTCGTCGACGACTGGGACGGCATGGGGCAGCGTACGACGGCCAGCGGCACCGTCCGCCTGGACGGCGTGGCAGTCCCCGCCGACCGGGTCGTCCCACATCACCTCACCTTCCACGGTCCCCAACTCCACGGCGCCGTCGCACAGTTGCTGCACGCCGCCATCGACGCCGGGATCGCCGCGGGCGCCCTCGCCGAGGCCGTCGAGTTCGTCCGCACCAAGAGCCGGCCCTGGTTCGAGAGCGGTCTCGACACCGCTGCCGAGGATCCGCTGCTCATCCAGCGCTTCGGTGAACTCGCCATCCAGGTACGGGCGTCCGAGGCGCTGCTCGGCGCGGCTGCACGCGCGGTCGACGCGGCTCGTGAGGCCCTCGACGAGGATTCGGCTGCCGAGGCGTCGATCGCGGTGGCTGCCGCGAAGGTGCACACCGCCACCACCGCCCTGGAGGTGGCGGGCGCGCTCTTCGAGGTGTCCGGCACTCGCTCGGCCCTCAACTCACTCAACCTGCATCGGCATTGGCGCGACGCCCGGACCCACACGCTGCACGACCCGGCACGCTGGAAGATCCAGCACATCGGCCGTTACGTACTCAATGGCACGAAGCCCCCTCGGCACGGCCTGCTCTGAACGGAGACCTCACGTGTCCCTCACCTTCCACTGGTTCCTGCCCACCAACGGCGACAGTCGGCATGTCGTCGGCGGCGGCCACGGCACCCCGGCGACCGTCTCGGGACGGGACCGGCCGCCGACGGTCGCGTATCTGAGCCAGATCGCCCGCGCTGCCGAGGACCTGGGCTTCGTCGGCGCGCTCACGCCCACCGGCGCCTGGTGCGAGGACGCCTGGCTGACTACCGCGATGGTCAGCCAGAACACCGAACGGCTCAAGTTCCTGGTCGCCTTCCGGCCCGGCTTCGTCTCGCCCACGCTCGCCGCGCAGATGGCGTCCACCTTCCAGCGGCAGACCGGCGGACGCCTGCTCCTGAACGTGGTGACCGGCGGCGAGAGCCACGAGCAGCGCGCCTACGGCGACTTCCTCGACAAGGACGCCCGCTACCGCCGTACCGGCGAATTCCTCCAGATCGTCCGGGACCTGTGGGACGGCAAGACCGTGGACCTGGCGGGCGAACACCTCAAGGTCGAGGACGCCAAGCTGGCCCGCGTGCCCGACCCGGTTCCCGAGATCTACTTCGGTGGCTCCTCGCCCATCGCCGGTGAGATCGCCGCCCGTCACGTGGACGTCTACCTCACCTGGGGCGAGCCGCCCGCGGAGGTCGCCGAGAAGATCGCATGGGTACGCGGCCTCGCCGAGAAGGAGGGCCGCAGCGTCCGCTTCGGGATCCGGCTGCATGTCATCACCCGCGACACGTCCGAGCAGGCCTGGGCCGAGGCCCACAAGCTCCTCGACGGCTTCGACCCGGAGACCGTGAAGTCCGTACAGGCCGGACTCGCGCGCAGCGAGTCCGAGGGCCAGCAGCGGATGCTCGCCCTGCACGGCGGCAGTCGCGACGGCCTGGAGATCCACCCCAACCTGTGGGCCGGGATCGGGCTGGTCCGCGGCGGCGCGGGCACGGCCCTCGTCGGCAGCCACGACGAGGTCGCCGAGCGTATCGCCGAGTACCACCGCCTCGGCATCGACGAGTTCGTGTTCTCCGGCTATCCGCACCTGGAGGAGGCGTACTGGTTCGGCGAGGGCGTCCTGCCGCGACTGGCCGCACAGGGCCTGTGGCAGCACCCGTATCCGAAGCCGGCCGCTCCGGTGGCACAGGTGCCTTTCGCGAGCTGAGTCAGCCGAGCGAGCCGAGCGAACCGAGGTGCGCCGTCCGCACCTCGGCCGTCTGCCCCTGCACCAGCAGGAACATTCCCTCGCGCGCCAGCCGCTGCGCCGGACTACCAAGGTCGATGGAGCGCCCGCCACCGGCCACGACCGCCGCGGTCGTGGCCGCGCGCAGAAGGTCGTACGACCGCGTCTTGACCGCCAGCCGCTCATCGACGCGCTCGGTCGGCACCGGGTGGTCGGCCAACTCGTACGCCTGCTGCCTGACCTCGTCCAGGCGACCGCGCAGCGCACGCGCGGTCTCCTTCGTGACGGGGTCGCCGTCGAACGACTCCAGCAGGTCGAGTGCGGACGCGGTGACGCCGAAGACGGCCGGTGAGGCGTTGGTGTTCTTCGGGCGGTCGGTGACGGCCCAGGTCTCGTACGGGGTACGCAATGCCACCGCGTCATCCGGCAGCCACAGGCCGTCCAGGTCCAGGGAGACCGTCCGGGAGGCGGTGAGCGCGGCGAGCCGCATCGGGGGAGAGGGCCTCAGGCCGGGCTGCTCACGCGCCTCGGTGAACGCGAACAGCGCCTCGTCCCTCTCCGTCACTCCGGCCAGCAGCATCACGTCGTTGAGCCCCCAGCCCGTGTACCAGGGCACCGTCCCGTCGAAGCGCCAGCCGCCGCGCTCGCGGGTGACCCGGACGGGCAGGCGCGGATGGGCGCGCAACTGGGCGTACGCCACCCCGGACAACAGCTCCCCACCCGCCAGCGGTCCCAACAGTCGCTCTCGCAGGGTGAGTTGAGCCTTGGCGAGCATCTGCACCGGTGTGTGGTGCTGGGTCTGCACGAACCAGGTCGAGCAGCACGCCCCGGCCAGGATCTCGGCGGTCTCCCGGGCCACCGCGGCGGGCGCCGCCGACCCGCCGTACTCCACCGGCGCGCTCACCCCCAGCAGCCCGGACCGTTTGACCGCCTCGATACTGCTCGCCGGCACACCCTCCTGGTCCACCCGCGCCGCCTGGGGCGCCAGTACCTCGGCGGCGAGGCGGCGCGCGCGGGTGACGAGAGGATGCGGTGTGGTGCTCATCGGAGGATCTCCCGGTGTCGAGGTGTCCGGTACCGATTGAACCTTCCTCGCGGGGAGCACCTGGAACCGGGCCATCGACTGGGGGAGTGCACGCGTAAGCCCCCGACGGCGTACGCGCCCCTCACACGCTGAGTGCCTCCCGCACCGACCGCTCCGCCTCCTGTCCGCCCTCGCCCGAGGACGTGACCCGTCCGGCCTCCAGGACGTAGTACCGCTGCGCCGCCCGCATCGCGAAGCCGACGTGCTGCTCGACCAGGAGGACGGAGAGTCCACCGCGCGCGGCGAGGGCGAGGATCGTCTCCTCGATCTCCGCCACCACGGAGGGCTGGATGCCCTCGGTGGGCTCGTCGAGGAGGAGCAGCCGAGGGCCCGTCACCAGGGCGCGGGCGATGGCCAGTTGCTGCCGCTGGCCACCGGAGAGCAGCCCGGCCCGCCGGCCCGAGAGCGTGCGGAGCGCCGGGAACAGGTCCAGCGCCTCGGCGACCGCCTCCTTGCCGCGCGCTCGCCCGTCGGCGACCAGTTGGAGGTTCTCCGCGGTCGTGAGGTGCGGGAAGGCCTGCTGTCCCTGGGGGACGTACGCCATGCCGCGGGCCACGCGCTCATGGGGCTTTCGCCGGGTGATGTCCTCACCGTCGAGACGGACGGTGCCGCTCTGTGGGGTGAGCAGTCCTACGGCGGTTCGCAGGAGGGTGCTCTTGCCGGCGCCGTTGTGTCCGAGGACGGCTGCCACGCCGTCGTGCGGGACCTCGACGGAGACCCCGTGCAGGACGGAGCTGCGGTGGTAGCCGACGCGTACGTCGTCGATCTCCAGCATCATGGCCGCTCACGCCTCCTGTACGGCGACGCCCGCGGCGGCCTCGTCGATCGGGGCCTCGCTGACCGGATCCTCGCCGATCGGAGGCTCGGCGGTCGGTGTATCGGCCGCGTGCCCGAGATACACCTCCTGCACCTTCGGATCCGCCTGCACCTCGGCCACCGTCCCCTCGCTCAGCACCTTGCCCGCGTGCAGCACGCTGACGCTGCGGGCGAAGGAGCGCATGAAGTCCATGTCGTGCTCGATGACGACGACGGTCCGATCCTGGCTGATGAGCTCCAACAGCTCACCGGTGGACTGCCGTTCGTCATGGCTCATGCCCGCCACCGGTTCGTCGAGCAGCAGCAGCCGTACGTCCTGGACGAGCAGCATCCCGATCTCCAGCCACTGTTTCTGACCGTGTGCGAGCGTCCCGGCCGGGCTGTCGGCGAGCTCGGTGAGGCCCACCGTGTCCAGCGCGCGGGCGACGGGCTCCGGCACTCCCTTGCGGCGGCGCAGCATCGTGAGCATGCCCCGGCCCGCGCCTGCCGCGATGTCCAGATTCTGAAGGACCGTCAACTCGTCGAAGACAGTCGCGGTTTGGAAGGTCCGGCCGATCCCCGAGCGGGCGATTCGGTGCACGCTGCGCCCGAGGATGTCCTCGCCCCCGAAGCGTACCGATCCCTGCGCCTTCACCAGCCCGGTGACGGCGTCGACCAGGGTCGTCTTGCCCGCGCCGTTCGGCCCGATGAGGAAACGCAGATCGCCCGGGCGTACGTCGAGGTCGACTCCGTCCACGGCGGTGAAACCGTCGAAGGACACCCGTAGTTGGCGTATCTCAAGACCTGAGAGCTCACTCATACCGGTTCTCCCACTGGAAGGGCGGGCGCCTTCTCGTCGGTCCCCTGCTCGTCGGCCGGCCGGGAGGACCCGCGCCGGCGCCGGACGATCCCCACCAGCGAGGCGAGACCCCCGGGCAGGAAAGCCAGGGCGACGATGAACAGCAGCCCCTGGAAGTAAGTCCAGGCCGCGGGGAACTCCTCCGACAGCGCCGTCTTGGCCCAGGCGACACCGACGGCGCCGAGCACCGCGCCCACCAGGATCGCCCGGCCGCCGACCGCGGCGCCGATGACCAGTTCGATGGACGGCACGATCCCGATCAGGGCGGGGGAGATGATCCCGACCGCGGGCACGAACAGCGCGCCCGCGAGCCCGGCCATGCCCGCCGCCACCACATACGCGACGAGCTTCACGTTCGCCGGGTTGTACCCGAGGAAACGGACCCGCTCCTCGGAGTCCCTTACGGCGACGAGGAGTTCGCCGTACCGGCTGTGGATCAGCTGGCGGGCCAGGGCCATCAGGAGGAGCAGGACCGCGGCGATGATGAAGTACACCATCCGCTGGTTGACCGGGTCGTCGAGGTCGTAGCCGAAGAAGCCCTGGATGTCGGTGAGTCCGTTGGTGCCACCGGTCGTGGCCTGCTGGCCGATCAGCCAGATGGCGAACGCGGCGGCGAGGGCCTGGCTGAGGATCGCGAAGTACGCGCCCTTCACCCGGCGCCGGAAGATGAACGAGCCGAGGATCGCCGCGACGGCCATCGGCAGCAGTACGGTCGCCGCGAGCGCGAAGAGCGGATTGGCGAACGGCCGCCACCACCAGGGGAGTTCGGTGGCGGTGCCGTACAACTGCATGAAGTCGGGGAGGTTGCCGGGCCCCGCGTCCGCGATCTTCAGGTGCATGGCCATGGCGTAACCGCCGAGCCCGAAGAAGACGCCCTGCCCGAGCGTCAGCAGTCCGCCGCGGCCCCAGGCCAGGCAGATGCCCACGGCGACGATCGCGGTGCACAGGTACTTGGCGAGCAGTCCGAGGCGGAAGTCGGAGAGCGCGAGCGGGGCCACGGCGAAGAGCACGACGGCGCCCACGGCGAAGCCGGCCGCGGGGCGCAGGGCGGTGAACCGCCGCTTGATGCCGGCGGGTTGCTTCGGGGCGACCGGAGTGGTGGTGGTCATACGAGACTCCTCGTACGCAGCGTGTACAGCCCCTGGGGCCGCCACTGGAGGAACGCGACGATGGCCACCAGGACCAGCACCTTCGCGACGCTGACGGTGGTGGAGTACTCCAGTACGGACTGCAGCACGCCCAGCACGAAGGCGACGATCACGGTGCCCTTGAGCTGTCCGATGCCGCCGACCACGATCACCAGGAAGGCGTCGATGATGACGTTGGTGCCCATCGTCGGCCCGATCGGACCGACCAGGGTCAGGGCCACCCCGGCGACTCCGGCGAGTCCGGACCCGATGAAGAACGCGGTGCGGTCGACACGGCCGGTGGAGATGCCGGACACCTCGGCCAGGTCCCGGTTCTGCACGACGGCGCGGATCCGTCGGCCGAGCGGGGTGAGCCGCAGCGTCAGCGCCAGCGCGAGGACCGCCGCGAGCGCAAGACCGAGAATGAACAGGCGGCTGTTGGCGAACGTGAGCGGGTCGTCGCCGCCGATGACGGTGATGTTCCCGGTGAGAACGTCGGGCGCGCGAGTCTGCACATTGGGCGCACCGAAAATGTCACGGGCGAGTTGCTGGAGCATCAGCGAGACGCCCCAAGTGACGAGAAGTGTGTCCAGTGGCCGGAGGTAAAGGCGGCGAATGAGCACCCATTCAAGGAGCGCGCCGAGCGCCCCTGACACGAGAAAGGCGACGGGCAGCGCGACGAGCAGCGAAATTCCTGCACTGGAAATGGACTTCTGGAGGACATAGGTCGTGTAGGCGCCGGCCATGATGAACTCGCCGTGGGCCATGTTGATGACATTCATCTGGCCGAAGGTGAGCGAGAGGCCGAGCGCGATGAGCAGCAGAACGGCACCGATGCTGACGCCGGTGAACATCTGCCCGAGGATCACGGTCATGCGGCGACTCCGGGGAGGCGGGACGCGGAGGCCACTTCGCGAAGGGCCCCCGCGCACGGGTGATCAGGAGAGGCCGGCGGCCCAGTCGTAGCCCTTGAGGTACGGGTCCGGCTTGATCGGCTTGCCGGAGTCCCAGACCTGCTCGATCAGCCCGTCGTCGCCGATCCTGCCGATGCGGGCGGTCTTGTAGATGTGCTGGCTCGCGCCGTCCACGGTGACCTTGCCCTCGGGCGCGTCGAAGGTGATGCCGTCCGAGGCGGCCTTGACCTTCTCGGGGTCGAACGACTTCGCCTTCTCGACCATCGCCTTCCACAGGTAGACCGAGGTGTACGCGGCCTCCATCGGGTCACTGGTCGGCTTGTCCTGGCCGTACTCGTCCTTGTATGCCTTGACGAACTTGGTGTTCGCCGCGCCCGGAGTCGTCTGGTAGTAGTTCCAGGCCGTCAACTGGCCCTCCAGGTACTGCGCCCCGATCGACTTGACCTCTTCCTCGGCGATCGACACGGAGACGACCGGCATGCCCTTGGCGGTCAGGCCCGCGGATTTGTACTCCTTGAAGAAGGCCACGTTCGAGTCGCCGTTGAGGGTGTTGAAGACCGCGTCCGCCTTCGACGCCTTCACCTTGTTGGCGATCGTGCTGAACTCCGTGGAGCCCAGCGGCGCGTAGTCCTCGCCCAGCACCGTCATGCCGTTGGCCTTGGCGTACGCCTTGATCTCCTTGTTGGCGGTACGCGGGAAGACGTAGTCGCTGCCGACCAAGTAGATCCTCTTCTTGCCCTGGCTCTTGAGGTAGTCGAGGGCGGGAATGATCTGCTGGTTGGTGGTCGCGCCCGTGTAGAAGATGTACGGGGACTCCTCGAGCCCCTCGTACTGCACGGGGTAGAACAGCAGCGACTTGTTCTTCTCGAAGACCGGCTTGACGGCCTTGCGGCTCGCGGAGGTCCAGCAGCCGAAGGTGGCCGCGACCCGGTCCTCCGAGATCAGCTTCTGCGCCTTCTCGGCGAAGGTCGGCCAGTCGGAGGCGCCGTCCTCGCTGATCGGCTTGATCTGCTTGCCGAGCACTCCGCCCGAGGCGTTGATCTCGTCGATCGCCAGCTTCAGTGAGTCGCGTACGGTCACCTCGCTGATCGCCATCGTGCCGGACAGTGAGTTGAGCAGTCCGACCTTGACGGTGTCGCCGCTCACGTCCGCCTGCGCGGCCCTGTCGGACGTACCGCCCGCGTCGGTCTTCGCACCGCACGAGGAGAGCGCGACGACCGCCGCGAGTGCGGCGGCGCCGGCCAGCACCCGGCGTCGGAGACCACTGAAATCGCTGGAACTGCTGGAATCGCTGGTATCGCTGAAATCACTCGGACCGCTTGAACCGCTGGACAAAAGAACCCCCTCGGGCTGTGGAGGAGACGACTTCCTGAAGTGCGGTCCACAGCCTCAAGTGACCCTGTTTCCAAGGTGTTTCGCGATACTTTCCCGGCGGTATCTTCCCGCTCTCATGGGGTGGGCGCGGGGAAATATCGGGCAACAAAAAATGCCCGGGGCGGAATTCGTCACCCGAATTCATCATTCGCCCGAGGCATTCTAGTTACTTCCTGTGGGAAGTATCTTGGCGAGGGTGCGGCATGTCAAGGGTGGGAACCGTGAAGGTCGAGTTGTGCGACCACGTCGAAGCCCACACCGTCCGCCCGTGCCAGATAGATGCGTTGGCGGACATGACCGCCCCGCAGATGGAGCAGTCCGCGCGGGCCCTCGTACGACACCGTCTCGGCCGCCGCCCCGATCGCCGACACGTCGAGGGCCCTGGCCCGCCCGATCAGCGCGGCGAGCAACAGCACACCCTCGTAACAGGATTCGCCGAGGCTCCCCAGGGCCGGTGCCTCGATGCCGAACCGCCCGGCGTACTGGCCGTGGAAGTCGAGGGTGTCCTGGTTGGCCAGCGAGGCGAAGAACCCGGCGGTGCTGTAGAGGTCGACGGTGGCCGTCGGCCCGCTCGCCATCAGCATGTTCTCGTCCATCAGCGTGCTCAGCCGCAGACAGCGCGCGTCGAGGCCGGCCGCCGCGAACGCCCGGTTGAAGCGGACCGCGTCGCTGCCGACGAGCAGCATGAGTACGCCGTCCGCGTCCGACCGCTCGATACGGCGCAGTACCGCGCCGAAGTCATGCGTGCCCAGGGGGAGATAGACCTCTCCCTGGATCCTGCCGCCGGCCTCCCGCGCGTAGCCGTGCGCGGCCCGGGCTGTACGGCGGGGCCACACATAGTCGTTGCCCACGACGAACCAGCGCCGCACCCCGCGCTCATGGGCCAACAAGCCCATCGCGGGCCGGAGTTGATCGCGAGGCGTCTCGCTGGTGAGGAACACACCCGCGGTGTTCTCGCCACCCTCGTACAACGCGGTGTAGACGTACGGCACCCGATGGGCGATCCTCGGCGCCAAGGCCTGCCGCACCGAGGAGATGTGCCAGCCCGTGACGCCCTGCACGACTCCCAGATCCACCAACGCCTCGACGTGGTCGGCGACTTCGCGCGGTCCGCTGCCGCCGTCGACCGGCAGCAGCCGCAGCTCCCTGCCGAGGACACCGCCGGCGCGGTTGACCTCCTCGGCGGCCAGCTGTGCGCAGAGTTCGCAGGTCGGTCCGAAGATCCCCGCCGATCCCTGCATGGGGAACACGAGCGCCACCCGGAACACGGAGTCGTCTGCCGTGAACCAGTCGGGCGGAGGCGGATCGTGCCGGAACATGGCGTCATGATTCCGGGTCCGCCCGGTGAACTCCAGTCTGTCTCATGCCATGTACAGCCGCGGCTCGTACCATGTAATGCCCCGGGATCGAGGAGCAGGATGTCAACCTCAACTCCGCGTCAGCCCCAGGATCTGGCGCACCTCCTGACACGGGCCGAGCGGCTGGCCGCGCGCCGGCTCCAGAGCGTGCTGGACGAGGACGGCTGCTCGCTCGACGCGTGGCGGGTGCTCGCCCTGCTCAGTGACGGCCAGGGGCATCACATGACGTCGCTCGCCGAGGCCGCCTTCCTGCCGCCGCCGACGCTGACCAAGCTCGTCGACCACCTCGTCGACCAGAACCTCGTCCACCGCCGGGTCGACCCGCTCGACCGGCGCCGCATTCTCGCGTACCTCACCCCGCGCGGTCAGACGTACTGGCGACGCCTCGACCGCGAGGTCCGCGCCCGGTGGCCGGTGCTGAGCGACGGTGACGACGAACTGCTGCGAGCTCTGCTGGAACGCCTGGTGGACACGCTGGACGGGGCGAACGCCGAGACCGCTCTCTGAGACTCTCCGGATCGCTATGGTCGCGGAGAGTGCTTTCGTGTGCCCGGAATTTATTTGGGCATGTGAAAGGTTGGTATATACATCCAGCTGTTGCATTCGGCTGTACGTCCAGCTCTCTACGTGCAGCTCTCCACGTCCAGCGATCGAGTACGTCGCGCGGTGGCCCCACCCGTCCGCGCCAGACCAGCGAGGCATCGTGAACCAGTCCACCCCCGAGCAGCCCGCCGACGTCGTCTCCCGGCTGCGCTCCACCTTCCGCTCCGGCCGGACCAAGCCCGTCGAATGGCGCAAGACCCAGCTGCGCCGACTGCGCGAACTGCTCACCACACACGGTGAGGACATCGCCGCCGCCCTCCACGCTGACCTCGGCAAGAGCTCCACGGAGGCCTTCCGCACCGAGATCAACTTCACCGTGCGCGAGATCGACCACACCCTGGAGCATCTCGACAGCTGGCTGCGCCCCGTGCCCGCCCCGGTTCCCGCGCACCTCGGAGACGACGCGACGGCCTGGACGCAATACGACCCCCTGGGCGTCGTCCTGGTCATCGCTCCCTGGAACTACCCGGTGCAGCTCCTGCTCACCCCGCTGCTCGGCGCCCTCGCCGCCGGCAACGCGGTGGTCGCCAAGCCGAGTGAGCTGGCCCCCGCCACGTCCGCCGTCCTTGCCCGGCTGCTGCCGCAGTACCTCGACACCGACGCGGTCGCCGTCGTCGAGGGTGCCATTCCGGAGACCACGGCCCTGCTGGTCGAGCGCTTCGACCAGATCTTCTACACCGGCAACGGCACGGTCGGCCGCATCGTGATGCGCGCCGCCGCCGAGCACCTCACCCCCGTCGCCCTCGAACTGGGCGGCAAGTCCCCGGCGTTCGTCGACCGCGGCACCGACCTGGCCGTCGTCGCCGACCGGCTCGTCCGCGGCAAGTTCCTCAACGCCGGGCAGACCTGCGTCGCACCCGACTACGTCCTGACCGACCCCGAGACCGCCCGCGCCCTGGAGCCCGAGCTCGTCCGGGCGGTCGAGGCGGCCTTCGGTGCCGAGCCGAAGAAGTCCCCCGAGTTCGGGCGGATCGTCAACGAACGGCACTTCGACCGGCTCAGCTCGCTGCTCGGCTCCGGCCGCGCGGTCACCGGCGGCGACAGCGACCGCGGCGTCAAGTACATCGCGCCGACCGTCCTGGCCGACGTCGACCCCAAGTCGCCGGTCATGGCGGAGGAGATCTTCGGCCCGATCCTGCCGATCATCACGGCGGCGGACCTCGACGGGGCCATCGGCTTCATCAATGACCGTGCCAAGCCGCTGGCCCTGTACGTCTTCACCGACTCGGACACCACCCGGCGGCGGCTCGCCGACGAGACCTCGTCCGGCGGTCTCGGCTTCGGCCTGCCGCTCGCCCATCTGACCGTCTCAGACCTGCCGTTCGGCGGGGTCGGCGAGAGCGGCATGGGCAGCTACCACGGGCGCTACTCGATCGAGACGTTCAGTCATCGCAAGGCGGTGCTGGAGAAGCCGCTCGGCTGAAGCGGTCCCGGACGTGGCGGGGGGGGGGGGCGGGGCGGGGTGGGGGGGGGGGCCGGGGGGGGCGCCGGCCGGTGCAAGAG
>NZ_JBHXMF010000005.1:175088-233174 GCF_042721055.1 Streptomyces sp. NPDC058470 | reverse complement strand
CGGGGCCGGGGGATTCACCACACACCGGGCGGCGGGCCGGGAGCCCTGAGGGGTCCCGGCCGTCCGCCGATGCGTGCTGTTCGGTTCAGCTCGGTCAGGAAGCCGGCGGCGGAGGCATGGTGCCGCCGTCACCGTCCTTGTGCGCAAGGCGGTCCATGGCACCCTTCGCCTTGCCCGTGCCTGTCTGGATCTTGTCGCTGTACTTGTGCTTGGTCTTTTCGTCGACCACCTTGGCGGCCTTGTCGAGACCCTGAGTGACCTTGTCCCCATGCTGCTGCGCGAGGTCCGAGACCTTGTCCTTGGCAGGCGCCAGCTTGGCTTTGAGATTGTCCAGAAGACCCATGGTCCACCTTCCCTCGCGGGCGATTACGTGCGGGCGCCTTCGCCGGCCTCGCTGTCGGCGGCCTTCTCGGCGGTCTGCTGCTTGGGGATCTCGACGTCCTCCGTGGTGGCGGCCCCGGCGGTCTCGGTCTCCGCCGTCGCCTCGCCCTCGGTCTTGGTCTCGGACGAACCCTTCGCCTCTTCCGCCACCTCCGCCTCGGTCTCGGCCGTCACTGTGTCGGCCTGCACCTCAGCGGTTGACGCCTCCTCCGTAGCCTTCGACCTCCGGAGAAGTCGTGCAAAAACACCCATATCCACTCCATACGTTACTCGTGAGGGTGAAATCCCGCGTTGCCCGGTGCGCCCCATTGCGCCACCCGGGCCACCGCTCGTCCGAAACCGGCGGCTGGAACCTCGCAACAGGCAACGACCTCGGGCCTTTGCCGTTACGTAACTCGTTAGAGGAGAGGCCGGGACGTTTGCGAGACTGGGACCGTGAGAAGTAACTGCCCCACCTCCCGGGTCATCGCCGTCGTCGGACCGACCGCGGCAGGAAAGTCCGATCTGGGCGTTTTCCTCGCCCAGCGCCTCGGCGGCGAGGTCGTCAACGCCGACTCCATGCAGTTGTACCGAGGGATGGACATCGGTACCGCCAAACTGACGTCCGAGGAGCGCGGTGGGATCCCGCACCACCTCCTGGACATCTGGGACGTGACCGTCACGGCCAGCGTCGCCGAGTACCAGCGGCTCGCCCGCGCCCGGATCGACGCACTGCTCGCCGAGGGCCGCTGGCCGATCCTGGTGGGCGGCTCCGGGCTGTACGTCCGTGGGGCCGTGGACCACCTCGACTTCCCCGGCACCGACCCCGAGGTACGGGCCCGGCTTGAGGAGGAGCTCACCCTGCGCGGCTCGGGCGCGCTGCACGCGCGGCTGGCCATGGCCGATCCGGAGGCCGCCCACGCGATCCTGCCCAGCAACGGCCGCCGTATCGTCCGCGCCCTCGAGGTCATCGAGATCACCGGCAAGCCCTTCACCGCCAACCTGCCGGGACACGACTCCGTGTACGACACCCTCCAGATCGGCGTCGATGTGGCGCGTCCCGAGCTGGATGAGCGGATCGCGCGCCGGGTGGACCGGATGTGGGGCGCGGGGTTCGTCGACGAGGTGCGGGCACTGGAGGCGCAGGGCTTGCGCGAAGGGCGCACGGCCGCGCGCGCACTCGGCTATCAGCAGGTGCTCGCGGCGCTCGCGGGGGAGTGCACCGAAACGGAGGCGCGCGCCGAGACCGTACGTGCCACCAAGCGCTTCGCGCGCCGTCAGGATTCATGGTTCCGCCGTGACCCGCGGGTGCATTGGCTCAGTGGGGCTGCGGCAGATCTCACAGAACTTCCGCAGCTCGCGCTGGCGTTGGTCGAACGACCGGTCACAGCCTGATCACGTCATGGCATCGGGACGCTCCGGCCGTCATCCGGGCCTCCGGCGCCGTGCCATCATCGAGCTTCGATCGACCAGTGAAAGTCCGAGTTGGGAGGGCGCGTGGCGATGGAGGCCGGCCCTCGTGACACCGCACGAGACACTGAGCACGGTATCGATCCGGAAGGCGAGCGCCTGAACGTCGATCCGGACAGCGACCGTCTGAACATCGATCCGGATGGCGACCATCTGAACATCGATCCGGACGGAGAACCCCTGATTTCCGACGGACCCGAGGACACCCCGGACGGTGTGATCGCCGACGGGCCCGGGCCGGACGAGATGTCCCCTGAGCCCGAGGTCGAGGTCGAGCTGCGTCCGCAGCGCCGACTGCGCATCTGGCAGCTCGCACCCATCGTGGCCCTGGCCGCGATCGGCTCCCTGATGTTCGCCTTCCCGTTGGCCTTCGAGTTCGGGGACGGCGGCGCCGTGGTCGCCATGCTCGGCCTGCTGATCTGCTCCTGCGCCGCGGGCTGGGGAATGATGGCCGCCCGCCGTGTCGGCTACACCTGGCCGGGCTTCCCGCAGCGCGGTTCGGGCCGCGGTCCGGACTGGCGTGTGGTGATCGCGTACGTCGTGCTGGTCGCGGCCGTGGTGGTGCTCGCCGTGGGGCGCGTGGCGCGGCTGCGCTGACCCACCCGTGCCGTGCGTGATCCGGCTTCGCCGGGGTTGTGTGCGGCCGCTGCTGTGACGATGCCTCCGTGCGTGCGGAGTGTCGGACCGAACCCGTACGATCGAGGAATGAGCGCGCGGATCGCCTTCCTCAAGGGGCACGGGACCGAGAACGACTTTGTGATCATCCCGGACCCGGAGAACGTCATCGACCTGCCCCCGGCTGCCGTCGCCGCCCTGTGCGACCGCCGCGCGGGCATCGGCGGCGACGGTGTGCTGCATGTCGTACGGTCCGCCGCGCACCCCGAGGCCAGGGAAATGGCGGCCGAGGCGGAGTGGTTCATGGACTACCGCAATGGCGACGGGTCGGTCGCGGAGATGTGCGGCAACGGAGTGCGTGTGTTCGCGCGCTACCTCCAGCGGGCCGGATATGTGGCCGAGGGTGACATCGCGCTGGCCACGCGCGGAGGCGTGAAGGCGGTGCATATCGCCAAGGACGGAGACGTGACCGTCGGCATGGGCAAGGCGCTCCTCCCCGAAGGGGACGTCAGCGTGAGCGTCGGCGCACGCACCTGGCCCGCGCGCAACGTCAACATGGGCAACCCGCACGCGGTCGCCTTCGTGGACGACCTCGCACACGCCGGCGAGCTGTACTCGCCGCCGCCGTTCAGCCCGGAATCGGTGTACCCGGACGGGGTGAACGTCGAGTTCGTGGTGGACCGCGGCCCGCAGCACGTAGCCCTCCGCGTCCACGAGCGCGGCGCCGGGGAGACCCGCTCGTGCGGCACGGGCGCGTGTGCCGTGGCTGTCGCCGCGGCCCGACGTGACGGCGCCGACCCGGCCGTGACCGGCACTCCGGCGACGTACACCGTGGACGTACCCGGCGGACGTCTGGTGATCACCGAACACCCGGACGGCGAGATCGAGATGACGGGTCCTGCGGTGATCGTGGCCGAAGGTGAGCTTCTTGCCGAATGGTTCGAAACCGTAAACCCCTGAACCTTCGCTCGAATGGGTGATCCGTTTCACGCTCGGCGAGAGGCGGTCAGCCGCACGTGGTGGGCTCGGTAGCATCAAGCACCGGCCCGGACGGGGGATCGACACCATCCCCTGAGCCGTGTACGCCATGGGGCACCCGTCCGCCGGTCTACGCAGCCGGAGGTGCCCATGAGTGCGGAGGCGACAAATCCCGCGACGCCAGGCCCTGTCATGCCGTCCCACAAGCTCTCGGCCTCACCCCCGCTCGCGACTTCGATCGAGCGGGAGGACTCCCCTGAGCAGGGAGCACCTCCAGTGCACCGCAGGAAGGGCCTTCCCCGGCTCGACCTGCGCCGTCTGGGCCGGGCCGCGTTGCTCGGCCCCGCGGCCCGTGACCGGCTGCCGGACGCGATCGGCCATGTGGCCGAGGCCCACCGCGCCCACCACCCCAGCGCCGACCTGGAACCACTGCGCCGGGCGTACGTGCTCGCCGAGTCCTCCCACCGCGGTCAGATGCGCAAGAGCGGTGAGCCGTACATCACACACCCGCTCGCGGTGACCCTGATCCTCGCCGAACTCGGCGCGGAGACCACGACGTTGACCGCCTCTCTGCTTCACGACACCGTCGAGGACACGGAAGTGACCCTCGATCAGGTGCGAGAGCAGTTCGGCGAGGAGGTCCGCTACCTGGTCGACGGTGTCACCAAGCTGGAAAAAGTCGACTACGGAGCCGCCGCCGAGCCCGAGACGTTCCGCAAGATGCTTGTCGCCACCGGCAACGACGTCCGCGTGATGTCGATCAAACTCGCCGACCGGCTGCACAACATGCGCACCCTCGGTGTCATGCGTCCCGAGAAGCAGGCGCGAATCGCCAAGGTCACCAGGGACGTTCTGATCCCGCTGGCCGAACGGCTCGGCGTCCAGGCGCTCAAGACCGAGCTCGAGGACCTCGTCTTCGCGATTCTGCACCCCGAGGAGTACCGGCACACCAGGGGGCTGATCGCCGACAACGCGGCGCGCGACGGCGACCCGCTGGCGGAGATCGCCGAGGAGGTGCGCGGGGTGCTGCGCGAGTCGGGTCTGCAGGCCGAAGTCGTCATAAGGCCGCGGCACTTCGTCTCCGTGCACCGGGTGTCGCGCAAACGTGGTCCCATGCGCGGCGCCGACTTCGGACGGCTCCTGGTCCTCGTGAACGAGGACGCCGACTGCTACGGGGTCCTCGGCGAACTGCACACCTGTCTCACGCCCGTGGTCTCGGAGTTCAAGGACTTCATCGCCGTACCGAAGTTCAACCTCTACCAGTCGCTGCACACGGCCGTCGCGCGCGGCGACGGCGAGATCGCCGAAGTCCTCATCCGCACCCACCAGATGCACAAGGTCGCCGAGGCCGGGGTCATCGCGCTCGGCAATCCGTACGCTCCTCCTTCGGAGGAGCAAGCAGAGGGATCTGTCGACGACGAGCGTGCCGACCCCACCCGCCCCGGCTGGCTCTCCCGGCTCCTCGACTGGCAGGCGGGTGCCGCGGATCCTGACACGTTCTGGTCCACACTGCGTGAAGACCTCGCCCAGGACCGCGAGATCACCGTCTTCCGCGCCGACGGCGGCTCGTTGGGCCTTCCCGACGGCGCCAGTTGCGTGGACGCCGCGTACGCGCAGTACGGCGACGACGCGCACGCCTGCATGGGCGCCCGCGTCAACGGCCGCCTGGCGACGCTGAGTACGGTTCTGCGGGACGGCGACACCGTGCAGCTCCTGATGGGGCAGGACCCGGCCTCCGAGCCCTCCAGGGAGTGGCTGGAGCACGCGCACACGCCGGCCGCGCGGATCGCCATCCAGCGTTGGCTCGCCGCACACCCATCGCCGCGCGACTCCGCGGCCCCCGAGACGCCGGCCGCGGCTCCTCGCCCGACCGCCGACGGGCCGACCGCCCGCCCCGGCGCCGCGAACGCCGTGGTCGAGCAGTCCGGCGCGTCCGTACGGCTCGCGGGCTGCTGTACGCCCGTACCGCCCGACGCCGTGACCGGCTTCGCCGTACGCGGGGGAGTGGTCACCGTCCACCGGGTCGAATGCGCCGCCGTGGAGAGCATGAAGGGCGTGGGACGCGCGGAGGTCGGAGTGAGCTGGGGCGACACCACCGAGTGCCGCGTCACGCTGGTGGCCGAGTCCTTCGGGCGCCCGCATCTGCTCGCCGATCTCACCGAAGCCATCGCCCTGGAGGGCGTCGCCATCGTCTCGGCGACCGTCGAACCGCCCAGCCAGCAGCGCGTACGGCACACGTACACGCTCCAACTCCCGGACGCGGCGCACCTTCCCGGGCTGATGCGGGCCATGCGGAACGTGCCGGGTGTGTACGACGTGAGCCGGGCGCGGCACCAGGCGGCGGCCGCGCAGTAGGAGGACCCTTTCGGGTGGATCCGGCGCGCGTCGTCACCGTACGGCGGGTGCGCGCTGGTAGCCGTGGTCCATGCCGCTCACCCCCTGCCCAAGGACTCCCCTCCCCAGGACCCGTCGGATCAAGGCGGCCCTGCTCGCCTCGGCCGTCTCCGTCTGCCTCGTCGCCGCGAGTGCGCCCTCCCCGGCCGCCCCGCTCGGCGTCGGCGACCGGCTCTTCCCGTACCTGGGCAATCCCGGGTACGACGTCGCGTCGTACGACCTCGCCTTCACCTATCCCGGCACCAACACCAAGCCGCTCGCGGCCGTCACCACGATCGACGCCGTGGCGTCCGCCCCGCTCGATCAGGTCAATCTCGACTTCGCGCACGGAACAGTGGGATCGGTCGACGTCAACGGGGTGCCCGCGTCCTTCAAGAGTGCCGGGGAAGACCTGGTGGTGACTCCCGCGGAACCGGTGCCCGCCGGGGGCTGGATGCGGATCACCGTGCAGCACACCAGTGACCCGGTCCCCGCCGCGAACCAGGACGGCGGCTGGGTGCAGACCAAGGACGGGCTGGCGATGGCCAACCAGGCCGACGCCGCGCACCTGGTCTTCCCCTGCAACGACCATCCGTCCGACAAAGCGATGTTCACCATCCACGTCACCGCGCCCGACGGGTACACGGCCGTGGCGAACGGTCTGCCGGTCGGAACGAACCGTGCCGGCAAGTCCACCACCTGGACGTACCGCACCCAGCACCCCATGGCGACCGAGCTCGCGCAGGTGTCCGTCGGCCGCTCCACGGTGCTGCACCGGACCGGGCCGCACGGCCTGCCCGTACGCGATGTCGTGCCCACCAAGGACCGCGAACTGCTGGAACCGTGGCTCAAGAAGACCCCCGACCAGATCGCCTGGATGGAGGGGAAGATCGGACCGTACCCCTTCGAGACGTACGGGCTGCTGATGGCCGACGCACGGACCGGCTTCGAACTGGAGACACAAACGCTCTCTCTCTTCGAGAGAGAGCTCTTCACCGAGCCCGCCTACCCGAAGTGGTACGTCGAGTCGATCATGGTGCACGAGCTGTCGCACCAGTGGTTCGGCGACAGCGTCAGCCCCCGCGCCTGGTCCGACCTGTGGCTGAACGAGGGGCACGCCACCTGGTACGAGGCCCTGTACGCCGAGGAGAAGGCAGACAGGCCCATGGCGACCCGTATGAAGGCCGCCTACCGGGCGTCCGACGGCTGGCGGGCCGCAGGAGGGCCCCCGGCGGCGCCCAAGGGGCCCAAGCCCGGTCAGAAGATCAGTATCTTCCGGCCGAACGTCTACGACGGAGCCGCTTTGGCGCTGTACGCGCTGCGTGAGGAGATCGGGCGTCCGGCCTTCGAGCGGCTGGAGCGGTCCTGGGTGGGCGTTCACTACGACGGGGTTGCGTCGACGGCGGACTTCGAGAGCCTGGCGTCCGGCATCGCCGGCCGTGATCTGAGCGGCTTCTTCAAGGCGTGGCTGTACGGCGAGAAGACCCCGCCGATGCCGGGCCACCCGGACTGGAAGAGTGACGCCCCTAAGGCGACACAGAGCGCCGGATAACTGACGTGACGAGACGGGACGTGCCGTGCGACCATCTTTCAGGTCGGCGGCACGGCCCCTCCGGGCTGGTGAAACGACCCCTCGGGGGTCGGCGACCCCGGTCACTCGGGGTTGACATGGCGGAATCCGGGAATCTCACGGTGACCCGGGACGTTCTCCTCCATGACGGACGGTGTCCGCCGCGCATTCCATGTCCCCCTAGACGTAAGGATCCAATGACCTCCTCTTCTTCCCCTTCCCAGGACGCGCAGAGCCTCGCGCAGAACAACCCCGAAGGTCTTCGGGCCGATGCCCTGATGGAAGAGGACGTCGCCTGGAGCCATCAGATCGACGAAGAGCGGGACGGCGACCAGCTCGAACGTTCCGAGCGTGCGGCCCTGCGACGTGTGGCGGGCCTCTCCACCGAGCTCGAGGACGTCACCGAGGTCGAATACCGGCAGCTCCGCCTGGAGCGCGTCGTACTTGTCGGTGTGTGGACCTCGGGGACCGTGACCGACGCGGACAACTCGCTCGCCGAGCTGGCGGCCCTCGCGGAGACCGCGGGTGCCCTCGTGCTCGACGGCGTGGTCCAGCGCCGCGACAAGCCGGACGCGGCCACGTACATCGGCTCCGGCAAGGCGAACGAGCTGCGGGACATCGTCCTGGAGACCGGCGCCGACACCGTCATCTGCGACGGTGAGCTGAGCCCCGGCCAGCTGATCCACCTGGAAGACGTCGTCAAGGTCAAGGTCATCGACCGTACGGCCCTGATCCTCGACATCTTCGCCCAGCATGCCAAGTCCCGAGAGGGCAAGGCGCAGGTCGCGCTCGCGCAGATGCAGTACATGCTGCCGAGGCTGCGCGGCTGGGGTCAGTCGCTGTCCCGTCAGATGGGCGGCGGCTCGGGCGGCGGCCTCGCCACCCGTGGTCCCGGTGAGACCAAGATCGAGACGGACCGGCGCCGTATCCGCGAGAAGATGGCGAAGATGCGCCGGGAGATCGCGAGTATGAAGACGGGCCGCGACATCAAGCGTCAGGAGCGCCGCCGCAACAAGGTGCCCTCGGTCGCCATCGCCGGTTACACCAACGCCGGCAAGTCCTCGCTGCTCAACCGCCTCACGGGCGCGGGAGTGCTCGTCGAGAACGCGCTGTTCGCGACCCTCGACCCGACCGTGCGCCGGGCCGAGACCCCGGGCGGGCGGCTGTACACGCTGGTCGACACGGTCGGTTTCGTCCGGCACCTGCCGCACCACCTGGTCGAGGCGTTCCGCTCCACCATGGAGGAGGTCGGCGAGGCAGACCTGATCCTGCACGTGGTCGACGGTTCGCACCCGGCGCCGGAGGAGCAGCTGGCCGCCGTGCGCGAGGTCATCCGTGACGTGGGCGCCATCAAGGTGCCCGAGATCGTGGTGATCAACAAGGCGGATGCGGCCGATCCGCTGGTACTCCAGCGGCTGATGCGGATGGAGAAGCGCTCCATCGCGGTCTCGGCCCGTACGGGGCTGGGCATCGACGAGCTGCTCGCCCTCATCGACAACGAGCTGCCGCGTCCCTCGGTCGAGATCGAGGTCCTCGTGCCGTACACGCACGGCAAGCTGGTCGCGCGCGCACACAACGAGGGCGAGGTGATCTCCGAGGAGCACACCCCGGAGGGCACGCTGCTCAAGGTGCGGGTCCATGAGGAACTGGCGGCGGAGCTGACGCCGTATGTTCCGGCGCCTGCGCTCTCGTAGGGACGTATTCGGTGCTCGTGTATGTATGAACTGATGCGGTGCTCTGGGTGCTCTAAGGCCTCTAGGTCCTAGAGCACCCAGGGGTCCTCTAGTGCCGTATCAGGCAACGTTCGCCCAGTCGACGACGGCGCGTAGGCGCCGGTCGTCGGCGTGGGGGTTTTGCCGGATGACGTAGTGGCGGATCATGCTGCCCTCTTTGTGGCCGGCGTCGTCCGTGCCGTCGAGGGCGAAGTTGCGCGGAGCGGTGAACTTTTCCTCGGTGCGGTTGGCCAGGAGGAGTGGGTCGGTGTGTAGGCGATGTCGCCGGGGTTCACCGCCGCCCAAGTAGCCGACCCGCTGGCATTTCCTCGTGGCCAGGTGGCTGTGGACAGGCGCCTACCCCGCCGTGGCGGTTGTAGGTCGCCCTCCGTCGTCGGCGCGGCTCACGGTCGGGGTCCTTGTGCTTGCCGCTGCCTTCGGCCCACCGCCAACCGAGATGGGGCATCAGGTTGAGCGGCCAGAACTCGTCCGTACAGAAGACGACTTCGGGGTCACCGTCCTCGGACCCCTTGGCTACCAGGAAGTCGGCCGGCTTGGCCGGGCTCCAAGTCGAGAACGGCGGGCCGTGCTCGGCCGGCCTGGACTTGGCGACCTTCTTGATCGCTCGCGGGTCGGGCAGAGTGAACGTCCTGGGTCGCCCGCACTTTGCCACTTCGGGTCGGTGCAGCGCCGGATGATCCGCAGCAGCCGTCTGCCCTCGTCATCGTCGATCTCACGGATGCGTACTCGTTCTGCCACCCGCAGCGGTCGCGCTCGGGCTTCGGCCGGGCTTTCTGGTGCGGACGTACGAAGGCCCGCCCCTCTTGTCCTTCCGTTCTGGTGGTCGTCGCAACACCCCAGCTCAGGGGATGCGATGGAGTTCAAGATCCGGGAGGACCGGGCGGGCCGGGGCCCGAAGAAGTTGCTGCGTGAGCGGGAGACATACTGCCGGCACATGCAGCAGTAGTTCCCCAAGGGCACGGATCTCTCCGTCCACACCCGCGAACACCTGGACGCCGTCGCCGCCGAACTCAACAGCCGCCCACGCAAAACGCTCGACTGGGAAACCCCAGCCGAGCGTCTCGCCAAGCTCCCGGCGACAGCCAGTTGATCACTGTGTTGCTACGACCCCTGGAAATCGCCTGTCGGAGGGGCGGGCCTTCATCGTGTGCCGTATCGCTGCTACGGCTGTTGGGTCACTGCCCGGCGAACTTGTCGCTCACCTCGTCGTACACACCCTTGGCCACCTGGCCGAGGTGCGGACCCGCCAGCCAGCCCGAAGTGACCGGGCCGATCGACGTGTTGGACACCAGCGCGGGCTTGCCGTCGGTCCCCGCGGCCACCCAGCCGCCGCCGGACGAACCGCCCGTCATGGTGCACCCGATGCGGTACATCGTCGGGTCGGACTCCACGATCGACAACCGCCCCGGCTTGTCCGTGCACTGGAGCATCGTCTCGCCGTCGAACGGCGCCGCCGCCGGATAGCCGGTCGCCGTGATGCTCGCCACCTGCGACACGGCCGGCGCGCTGAAGTTCACCGGCAGCGCCGAACCGATCGTCTCCTCAAGGGACTTGCCGTCACCGCCCTCTTCCGGCGTCACATGCAGCACGGCGAAGTCGTACGAAGCTCCGTCGCCGCCCGTGGCACCGCCCTGCTCGATCCACTGGTCCGAGGTCTGCGCCCAGTCGCTCCACCAGACGCCGTACGGTGCGACCTCGTCCTTCGTCGCGGCCGCCAACTCGGCGGCTGTGGCACCGTCGTCGTTGTACGAGGGAACGAAGGCGATGTTGCGGTACCAGCCGCCCGTCTTGCCGGAGTGCACGCAGTGGCCCGCAGTCCAGACCATGTTGGACTTGCCCGGGTTGGCCGGGTCCTCGACCACCGTCGCCGAACAGACCATCGTGCCCTCGGGGGAGTCGAAGAACACCTTGCCCGCCTCGGCGGCGTTGTCGTGGTAGGGCGCCGACACGGCCTGCGCGCTCACGGGAGCCGGGGTCGGGTCGGTGACACCCTGGTCACCGGAGAGGTCGCTCTCGTCAACGCCCTTGTCCTTGTCCGGGTCGTCCGCCTCGCGCATCCGGTCCGGGTCCCACAAGCCCTCGATGATCGGGTTGATGTAGTCCTCGGCTTCGCGCAGCCAGTCGTCCTTGTCCCAGTTCTTCCAGGCGCCGTTCTTCCACTTGTCGACATCGATCCCGTGCTCTTTGAGCCGGTCCCTGATGTCGTCCGGAATCGTGATCTTGTCGTCGCCGCTCTGGGCCGCGGACGAGGCCTCGCCGCCGGCTGTGTTGTCGCCCGAACCGCAGGCGGTGGCGGTCAGCGCGAGTGTCGCGGTGAGACAGACGGCGGCCAGCACGGGCGAGGTTCTGCGGCGCGCGCCCCTCCCTCGACGACCGGCGAAGGGCGGGCGTATCGATCGCATGGTGTAACTCCCCCTGGAGATATGAGAACTGCGTGTTGCGGGTGCGGGTGTTGTGTATGCGGTGCGGTGCGAGTACGGGGCTGGTGCGGGTGCTTGGCGGTCGCCTGTACGGCCTACCCGCCCTACCGGCCTCGGCCGTTCGGTGTCACCGGACGGCATCACAGACTATGCGGTCGCTGTGGGGGACATCCGGCGGAACGGCAACGGTTCCGTCACGGCAAGGATCTTCAGCCCACCCGCTTCCCCGCGCGGGCGGCGTCGTTGGTACGTACGGGGGGCCTGCCGCATGCGTTCAGAACCCCCTGCCAACTCGCCTCTGGACAGCGGGAGGAGCTGAAGCCGTGGCCGTGACCGAGTCTGCGGTTGTGTCAGTGGGGCGTGAGCCCGAGGAGACGCGGGAGGGTGCGTCTCGCGCTTCGGACGGGGCGAGGAAGGGTGTGTCCCGCGCTTCCGGCGAGGCGCGAGAGGGCATGTCCCGCACTTCCGAGGGGACGCGCGCGGCACACGAGGGGATTCTGCGGCGCCAGTCGGCGCGCGAGTCGGCGGCGCGCACCTACGCGCGCGCCCTGCCGATCGTCCCCGTGCGGGCGCGCGGCCTGACGATCGAGGGGGCCGACGGCCGCCGCTACCTCGACTGTCTTTCCGGCGCGGGGACCTTGACCCTGGGACACAACCATCCAGTGGTCCTGGAGGCCATCAGAAAGGTCCTCGACTCCGGAGCCCCACTTCACGCCCTCGACCTCGCCACCCCCGTCGAGGACGCCTTCACCACTGAGCTGTTCCGCACGCTGCCGCCCGAGTTCGCCGCCTGCGCGCGGGTGCAGTTCTGCGGACCCGCCGGGACGGACGCCGTTGAGGCCGCGTTCATACTTGCGCGCGCGGCGACCGGGCGGACCGGGATGCTCGCGTTCACCGGCGCGTACCACGGGATGACCGCGGGAGCGCTCGAAGCATCCGCAGGCGCGACCGACGTACGTGTCACGCGCCTGCCCTATCCGCAGGACTACCGCTGCCCGTTCGGTATCGGTGGTGACCGCGGGGCCGAACTGGCGGCGCGCTGGACGGAGTCCGTGCTCGACGACCCCAAGTCGGGCGTGCCGCAGCCCGCCGGGATGATCCTCGAACCCGTCCAGGGTGAGGGCGGAGTGATTCCGGCGCCCGACGCGTGGATGCGCAGGATGCGTGAGATCACCGCGGCGCGGTCCATCCCGCTGATCGTGGACGAGGTCGAGACCGGCGTCGGCAGGACCGGGGCCTTCTGGGCGGTGGAGCACAGCGGGATCACGCCGGACGTCATGGTCCTTTCCAAGGCCATCGGCGGAAGCCTGCCGCTGGCCGTCGTCGTCTACCGCGACGACCTCGACGTTTGGCAACCCGGCGCGCACGCAGGCACGTTCCGCGGAAACCAACTCGCCATGGCCGCGGGCACGGCGACCCTCGCGTACGTCCGCAAAAACCACCTCGCCGAACGCGCCGGGACACTGGGTGCCCGCATGCTCGACCAACTCCGGCTACTGGCCGACGAGTTCTCCTGCGTCGGAGATGTACGCGGCCGGGGACTGATGATCGGCGTCGAGTTGGTGGACCCCGAGGCAACTCCGGACCCCGCCGGCGGCTCGCGACCCGCCGCTCCCGAACTTGCCGCCGCCGTCCAACGGGAGTGCCTTCGCCGGGGCTTGATCGTGGAACTGGGTGGTCGCCACGGCGGCGTGGTGCGACTCCTCCCTCCGCTGACCATCAGCGACGAACAGGCGAGCGCCGTACTGGACCGCCTCGCGGACGCGGTGAGTGCGGTGGCGCGAGGGCATCTGAGGCGTGGCGGGGGCGGGGCACGTGCGGAGCCGGACGGGCGGTCGGACGACGAGGGGAGTCTTGGTGGGTGTTCCGCCGGGGGCCGGCTTCGTGACCGTGGCGAGCTGCCGGAGCCCGCTGATCAGGGCCGGCGTTCCGGGTGTGCCGAACACACCGGATAGCCGCCAGTGGCCGGGCTCCCGGGCTGCTCGGTCGTTGCGCCGCTCGGCCGCCGGGTCGCTCGATCGTTGGGGCGCCGAGTGGCGACGCGGTGGCGGGCACACCGAGGCACCCCACGGGGCGTGCGGCGCCCGGATCGCGGGGCGTGCGTGTCCGGTGTGCGTGGTGCGGCACCCGGATCCGGGGCACGGCGCCGGGGTCTGGTGTACGGCGCTGGGTTCTGGCGTACGGGCTTGGGTCTGGCGTACGGGGCTGGGATCGGGCGTACGGAGCTTGGGTCTGGCGTGTACGGGGCTTGGGTCCGATGTACGGGGCTGGGATCGGGTGTATGGGGCTGAGATCGGCGTACGGCGCCGGGATCCGGCATACGGCGTGGGGCACCGGCTCCGAGCCACCTCAGTCCGGCGAGACGTACCCCTTCACCCCTCCGCTCGTACCCCTCTGCTGTCACCTGTCCCGGCTCTCAGCAGTTCCAGCTCCTGGACCGTGCGGTTCCCAGCCGCCGGTGGCCCTCTCCTTGGAGCAGCACCGCTCACCCCTCACCGTATGGAAGCCGGCGCCTCGTACCGACCCCGCACCAGCTGCACCGGACCTCCAATCCCACTCGCACCCCCACCCCACCCGAATCAACCCGGAACGCCAAAGGCCCAACGCGCGCCCGTGCCGCCCGGTTCGTCGCCGCACGAGCCCGAACGACCTCACAAGGAACTCTCTTGAACACCACCTCCGCACCCGACGGTCCTCCCCACACCCGCGAGCGAGCGACCCACGGCACGCAGAGCCCGCTCGTGCCCGCGGCCGAATCGGTCCCCCGCCAGAAGGAAGGGGCCCGGGAGTCCGAGCGGCTGCGCGGCGGCACCGCCGATCTGTTGGAGCACCCCGACGTGCATACCGCAGCCCAGGCAGCAGCCGTCGAGAATCTCCTGCGCTGCTGGGTACGGGAGAACAACCTGCCTGCTCCCGAGGACGGCATCCTCCGCATCCCGCTCTCCGCCAGTGCCACAACCCTGCTCGCCCCCGTCCACTACTGGTCGCCCACCGGCTGGCACCGTCTCGGCCTCCCCTACTTCGCCGACGCTCCCGAAGAGGCACCGCCCGCCGACGCGGTCACGGTTGCGGCGCTGCTCGCACGGCAAACGGTCAGGAGCGCGACGACAGTCGGCACCGACCCTGCGCCGGCCGCCCCCGGCACCGACCCTGCGCCGGCCGCCCCCGGCACCGGCCCCGTGTCGCCCGGCCCCGGCAGAACAACCCGTGGCGGCAAAGCGCCCCGCCCCGAACCGCCGGGTTCGCACAGCCCCGCCGGTGACGGAGTCGACCTTGTCGGCCGCGTCGCCGATTCCGTTCGACGTACCGCCGCGTTCATCAGTGACCGCAGGGAACGCCCCGCCCATGAGCCCGACCTCTTCCTGACGGCCGAGCAGGCGCTCGTGCTCGGGCACCCGCTGCATCCCACACCGAAGAGCCGCGAGGGACTCTCCGAGGCGGAAGCCCGCCTGTATTCACCGGAGTTGCGCGGCTCCTTCGCCCTGTACTGGATGGCTGTGGCTCCCTCGCTGCTGGCAGCCGACTCGGCGTGGACGGAACGCGGCCGCCCCGTCACAGCGGAGCAGCTCACGGCACGGCTGGCCGGCACCGGGCTGTCCCTGCCCGACGGGTACGCCGCCCTGCCCATGCATCCCTGGCAGCTGAGTGAGGTCCGGCACCGTCCCGAGACCGCGGCCCTGCTGGACGCGGGACTGCTCCGGGACCTCGGCCCGCATGGCTCCCGGTGGCATCCCACCTCCTCGGTCCGCACCCTTTACCGCTCCGGCGCCCCCGCGATGCTGAAGCTGTCGCTGGGCCTGCGCATCACCAACTCCCGCCGTGAGAACCTCCGCAAGGAACTCCACCGTGGCGTGGAGGTCCACCGACTGTTGCGCAGCGGCCTGTTCAAGCAGTGGCAGGCTGTCCACCCGGGCTTCGACATCGTCCGTGATCCCGCCTGGCTGGCCGTCGACGGTCCGGACGGCAACCCCTTGCCCGGACTCGACGTGGTGATCCGCCACAACCCGTTCAGCCCGACAGACGACGCCGGTTGCATCGCGGGACTGGTCTCGCCCCGACCCCACGCCCAAGCCGGCGCACGGGACCAACCACAGGGCGGGCCCCCATCGCGGTCTCGGCTCGCCGAGATCGTCACCCGTCTCGCCGGCCACACCGGTCGCCCTCGCGGCGCCGTCGCCACCGAGTGGTTCCTGCGCTATCTGGAGCAGGTCGTACGCCCCGTGCTCTGGCTGGACGGCGAGGCGGGGATCGCTCTGGAAGCGCACCAGCAGAACACGCTGCTCCTGCTGGACCCCGAGGGGTGGCCCACGGGCGGCCGCTACCGCGACAACCAGGGCTACTACTTCCGCGAGTCGCGGCGCGCGGAACTCGACGCCCGGCTGCCCGGCATCGGCGAGCGGAGCGACACGTTCGTCTCCGACGAGGTCACCGACGAACGCTTCGCCTACTACCTCGCGATCAACAACGTGCTGGGCCTGGTCGGCGCGTTCGGATCCCAGCACCTGGCAGACGAAGAGTTGTTGCTCGCCGCGTTCCGCCGCTTCCTCGCCGATGTGGCCACCGGCCCGGCTCGGCTGCGTACGTCCCTGCCCGCCCACCTCCTCGAATCCCCCGTCCTGCGCTGCAAGGCCAACCTGCTCACCCGGTTGCACGGCCTCGACGAACTCGTCGGTCCCGTCGACACCCAGTCCGTCTACGTCACCATCACCAACCCCCTTCATTCCTGAGGACATGACCCACCCCGTCTACTGAGAGGAGCGACGCCGTGCCCCCTGCCGATGCGAGCGCCGACGCCGGTGCCGCACCCGTCACCGAGCTCGCCACCCGAACGCGGCCCGGTTCGAATCCCGACGCCAGTGCGGACTGCGAGGACACCCTGGACCTGCGTCTGCCCGACGAGCTCATCGCGCTCTTCGCCGAAGGAGCCAGGGCACACGGGGATACCAGCGGAGGGCGGATGGGCACGGCGAACGAAACCCGCGTCGCCCCGGCCGGTGACGAGCTGCTCGACCGCATCGGCAGCTGGGGGCCGACCGATACTCCCGCGGGCGCCTTCCACCTCGTCCCCGTAAGCATCGAGCGCGACCTCCCGCTCGTCACCCGTTGGATGAACGACCCTGCCGTCGCCGCGTTCTGGGACCTGGCGGGTGCCCAGTCCGTGGCCGAAGAGCACCTACGCCGTCAGTTGGAAGGAGACGGACGAAGTGTTCCCTGCCTCGGCGTGCTGGACGGCACGCTCATGAGCTACTGGGAGATCTACCGCGCGGACCTGGACCTGCTGGCGCGCCACTACCCCGCCCGACCGCACGACACCGGAATCCACCTCCTCATCGGTGGTGTCGCCAACCGTGGGCGAGGTCTCGGCTCCACCCTGCTCAGAGCTGTCGCCGACCTCGTGCTGGACAAGCGCCCCTCGTGCGCTCGCGTTGTCGCGGAACCCGACCTTCGCAACACCCCCTCCGTCTCCGCTTTCCTGAGCGCCGGCTTCCGGTTCTCCGCCGAGGTCGACCTGCCCGACAAGCGGGCAGCCCTCATGGTCCGAGACCGGGCCCTGCGCGATCTGTTGTAGCGCCGTCACATGTAGTACACCGCTCGTCCCGCTCCGGTTCCCTTTCGAGGAGTCCCCGTGCCGAATTCATCCGCCACCCCGGGCTCCGGCGAGCCATCAGCTCTGTACGACCCGCCTGAGCTGGGCAAAGACCGGCGGGAGCAGGCCGGCCGTCGCCTGCTCGCCAAGATGGTCGGCGAGTTCTCGTACGAGATGATCATCCAGCCGGAGCCGGAGCCGGAGCCGGAGCCGGAGCCGGAGCCGGAGCCGGAGCCGCGTCCTTTGCTCGGCTTGATCGCGACCGTCGTCCCCACCTTGATCGCCCGGTTGTCAGTGGCGACCCTTAAGGTGGCAGAGCTATGACACAGCCCTCACTCCCCGAACTCCTGCATGCCGCCGTCACTGCTGTCGGCGGTACGGAGCGCCCTGGCCAGGTGACCATGGCCGAAGCCGTCGCAGGTGCCATCGACGACAGCTCTCACCTGCTGGTCCAGGCGGGCACCGGCACCGGAAAGTCGCTCGGTTACCTGGTGCCCGCGCTCGCGCACGGGGAGCGGGTGGTCGTGGCGACGGCCACCCTGGCGCTCCAGCGGCAGCTTGTGGAGCGGGACCTTCCACGGACCGTGGACGCCCTCCATCCGTTGCTGCGCCGCCGCCCCGAGTTCGCGATGCTCAAGGGCCGGTCGAACTATCTGTGTCTGCACCGACTGCGCGAGGGCATGCCGCAGGAAGAGGAGGAGGGCCTCTTCGATCAGTTCGAGGCTGCCGCTCCCACCAGCAAACTCGGCCAGGACCTGGTGCGGCTACGGGACTGGTCGGACGAGACGGAGACCGGGGACCGGGACAACCTCACGCCGGGCGTCTCCGACCGTGCCTGGGCCCAGGTGTCCGTGTCGTCCCGGGAGTGCCTGGGCGCCAGCAAGTGCGCCTACGGAGCAGAGTGCTTCGCCGAGGCGGCCCGCGAGCGCGCCAAGCTGGCCGAGGTCATCGTCACCAACCACGCGCTGCTCGCGATCGACGCCATCGAGGGCGCGCCGGTTCTCCCGATGCACGAGGTGCTGATCGTTGACGAGGCCCACGAGTTGGTCTCCAGGGTTACCGGCGTTGCGACCGGCGAGCTCACGCCCGGCCAGGTCAACCGTGCCGTCCGCCGCGCAGCGAAGTTGGTCAACGAGAAGGCGGCCGACCAGCTCCAGACCGCCGCCGAGGGCTTCGAGCGGCTCATGGAGCTGGCCCTGCCCGGGCGCCTGGAGGAGATCCCGGAGGACCTCGGGTACGCCCTGATGGCACTTCGCGATGCCGCTCGTACGGTGATCTCGGCGCTCGGTTCCACGCGTGACAAGTCCGTCCAGGACGAGGACGCCGTACGCAAGCAGGCCCTCGCCTCGCTGGAGGCCGTGCACGATGTGGCGGAGCGGATCACCAACGGCTCGGAGTGGGACGTCGTCTGGTATGAGCGCCACGACCGCTTCGGCGCGTCACTGCGCGTGGCTCCCATGAATGTCTCCGGGCTCCTCAGGGAGAAGCTCTTCACGGACCGCTCCGTCGTCCTGACCTCCGCGACGCTGAAGCTCGGCGGTGACTTCAACGGAGTGGGAGCGTCGCTGGGCCTCGCCCCGGAGGGCACGGAGGGCGAGGATCTCCCGCAGTGGAAGGGCGTGGACGTCGGCTCGCCCTTCGACTACCCCAGGCAGGGCATTCTCTACGTCGCCAAGCACCTGTCCCGCCCCGCCCGTGACGGCGATCGCGGGGACATGCTGGACGAGCTCACCGAACTGGTCCAGGCCGCCGGCGGTCGCACACTCGGGCTGTTCTCCTCGATGCGGGCCGCCCAACTCGCCGCCGAGGAACTGCGTTCGCGTGTCCCCGAGTACCCCATCCTGCTCCAGGGCGAGGAGACGCTCGGCGAGCTGATCAAGAACTTCGCGGCAGACCCGAAGACCTGCCTCTTCGGCACCCTCTCCCTCTGGCAGGGCGTCGACGTCCCCGGTCCGAGCTGCCAGCTGGTCGTCATGGACAAGATCCCTTTCCCACGCCCCGACGACCCCCTGATGAGCGCCCGCCAGAAGGCTGTCGAGGACAAGGGAGGCAACGGGTTCATGGCCGTCGCCGCCACTCACGCGGCCCTGCTGATGGCCCAGGGCGCCGGCCGCCTCGTACGAGCGACGGGGGACCGTGGCGTCGTCGCGGTACTGGACCAGCGCCTGGCCACGGCGCGCTACGGCAGCTATCTGAAGGCGTCACTGCCCGACTTCTGGTTCACGACGGACCGCAATCAGGTACGGAGGTCGCTGGCTGCGATCGACGAGGCCGCGCGGAAGTCGGAGGAGGCGTAGCGCCTGCGCGGCGGGCGGGACGTGGCCGGGCCGGCCTGTGTTGCTGCCCGGGCGAAGCCGGACTTGCCGCGGCGCGTTGCTGTGATCGGCCAGGGCCCCCGGCCTGCTCTGCGGATACCGTGCGGTGCTTTGCTGTACGTCGCGTCGAGCATCCCCCGCGAGCCTTGACCCGGCTGACAGCCCTGGCGTTGCGGGGCCGGGTTCGAACCACCCGGCTTGGTGACGCCGCTGCGCATCGGACGCCGTACCCCACGGCTCCCGGCCAGGAAGCGCTCGGCAGGTCCTAGCCTTCGACGGGGTGGGCACATCTCCAAGGCCGCCGGGACCTGACCAGCCAAAGGGGGCCATCGGGAAGGACGTGCGCAGTTCAAGGTGGCCCGCGGCCGGGACGTACACAGCCCAGGAGCCTTCGGCGGGACGTCCACAGGTCAAAGCGCCCGCGGCCGGGACGAGCACAGCTCAAGAGCCCTCGTTCGGGACGAGCACCACCCAAAGCGCCTGCGGTCGGGACGTGCCTAGCCCATGAGCTCGCGGCCAGGGCAGGCACCCCAACCCTCAGTCAGAACGAACACAGCCCAAGGCGCCCGGCAAAGGCAGTCGGTCGAAGGCAGTCAGTCGAAGGCAGTCAGTCCAAGGCGGCCAGTCCAAGGCGGCCAGTCCACGGCGCCGGTCAGGAAAGGCACCGCCCAACGCCCGCCCCGGACAGCCCCCGAGGCCCCCGGCCGGAAAACGCACAGGGCCCCGGAACCGGCGCAGTTGGTTCCGGGGCCCGGTCAGGGGCGGGGTGGAGCATCCCGCCGTCGGGGATGCTAGATCCGCCGCAGCACTGCCACGACCTTGCCGAGGATGGTCGCCTCGTCGCCGGGAATCGGCTGGTACGCGGAGTTGTGCGGCAGGAGCCACACATGCCCGTCCTCGCGCTTGAAGCGCTTCACCGTGGCCTCGCCCTCGAGCATGGCGGCCACGATGTCGCCGTTCTCCGCGACCGGCTGGCGGCGGACCGTGACCCAGTCTCCGTCGCAGATGGCGGCCTCGATCATCGAGTCACCGACGACCTTGAGGACGAACAGCTCGCCGTCTCCGACCAGCTGGCGGGGGAGGGGGAACACGTCCTCCACCGATTCCTCGGCCAGGATCGGGCCACCGGCGGCGATACGGCCCACGAGCGGGACGTACGACGCGGCCGGCTTGCCCGCCGTGTCCGTGGGCTGTGCCGACGACTGGTCGGACCCCCGGACCTCGTACGCGCGCGGGCGGTGCGGGTCGCGCCGCAGGAAGCCCTTGCGCTCCAGTGCCATCAGTTGATGCGCGACCGAGGAGGTGCTGGACAGGCCGACGGCCTGTCCGATCTCGCGCATCGACGGCGGGTAGCCGCGCCGCTGCACGGAGTCCCTGATGACCTCGATCACCCGGCGTTGCCGGTCGGTGAGGCCCGAGCTGTCCGCCCGGATGCCTGGAGGTCGGCCCGGCAGAGAACGCTTGGGCCCCTCATGATTCGCAGCTTCGTTCATCGCTTGCACCGGCTCGAGTCGGCCCTGGGAGCGGTCCTGGGCAGTGATGGTGGCACTGTCTGCGGTGGTGGTCACGTCGGCCCCTCTCGATGGTCTCCCTGCTGGACAACGGTAGTTGCTTTCGAAAGGTTGCGCCAAACACACGTTCGAGTGAAAAAGTGTGGATTACCTGTCCTGATCACGTGTCTGGGTGTATGGCTGACGTGGCGTCTGGCGGACACGGGGGCACATTGCTGTACCCTCCACCGCCGGGGCGACAACCGAGCCGGTCGAGCTGGGCCGCCGCCCAGTCTGCCACCCGGTCTCCCGTCGGCCGGGAACCGCCCCCCTTTTCCTGTGGTGACCACGCTATCGCCGCGTGTCTGGAATCGGTATGGACGTGCGGCACATGCCAATACGTGGGCGACACGCGCGTCATCGGTGAATTTACGCGCCAAGCCCCACATGTAGTGGTTGGATTACGGCAGCAGCCCAGAAGTTGTGGTCCCCCGGGTCTCCGACCCCTCGGCCATCGCCTATGCTGGGGACTGCTTCGAGGGGCCCAAGGGGTCTCCCGAGCTCTATGAGTCGTGCTGTGAAGGAGGGTTGGAGCCATGCACTGCCCCTTCTGCAGGCACCCTGACAGCCGCGTCGTCGACAGTCGTACGACCGATGACGGCACGTCGATCCGCAGGCGCCGCCAGTGCCCCGACTGCTCCCGTCGTTTCACGACGGTGGAGACGTGCTCACTGATGGTGGTCAAGCGCTCCGGCGTGACCGAACCCTTCAGCCGTACCAAGGTCATCAATGGCGTCCGCAAGGCCTGCCAGGGGCGGCCTGTCACCGAGGATGCACTCGCCCAGCTCGGCCAGCGGGTCGAGGAGGCGGTGCGGGCCACCGGAAGCGCCGAACTGACCACCCATGACGTGGGACTGGCCATACTCGGCCCCTTGCAGGAACTCGACCTCGTCGCCTATCTGCGATTCGCGTCCGTCTACCGGGCGTTCGACTCGCTAGAGGACTTCGAGGCCGCCATCGTGGAACTCAGGGAAGAGACGAGGCAGCGCCCCGCTGCGGACGAGGCGGACGACGAAGACGCCTCCGCGGAGCGCCCGGGAAGCGACCGCGGGTCCGGAGGGACTGTTCAGGTCCCCGTGCCCGCCAGCGTCGCCGACTGACGGGAAGGCCGACTCCGGTCGGCTCGCCGACGGCGACCACAGACCTGTTGCGGGCAGCCGCGTATGCGGCGCGCGCAGCATCAGACACACACCGTGCCCCGGGAACAACGAGGCACTTCTGGGCGTTTTAGCCCGATACAGGGAGGCGGCATGACAGAGACGGCGAGCGGTCCGGCACGAGGTTCCCGCACCAAGGGAACCAAGGCCACCAAGGGACTGCAGATCGAGCGCATCCACACCACTCCCGGCGTGCACCCGTACGACGAGGTGGAATGGGCACGCCGTGACGTCGTCCTGACCAACTGGCGCGACGGCTCGGTCAATTTCGATCAGCGTGGCGTCGAGTTCCCCGACTCGTGGTCGGTGAACGCGGTCAACATCGTCACCAGCAAGTACTTCCGCGGTGCCGTCGGTACTCCGCAGCGCGAGGTGAGCCTCAAGCAGCTCATCGACCGCATCGTGAAGACGTACCGGAAGGCCGGTGAGGACTACAAGTACTTCACCTCGCCCGCCGACGCCGAGATCTTCGAGCACGAGCTGGCGTACGCCCTCCTGCACCAGATCTTCAGCTTCAACTCGCCGGTGTGGTTCAACGTCGGCACGCCGCAGCCCCAGCAGGTCTCCGCCTGCTTCATCCTGTCCGTCGACGACTCCATGGAGTCGATCCTCGACTGGTACAAGGAAGAGGGCATGATCTTCAAGGGGGGCTCCGGCGCCGGCCTGAACCTCTCCCGGATCCGCTCCTCCAAGGAACTGCTCTCCTCGGGCGGCAACGCCTCGGGTCCCGTTTCCTTCATGCGCGGTGCCGACGCCTCCGCGGGAACGATCAAGTCGGGTGGCGCCACGCGCCGCGCGGCCAAGATGGTCATCCTCGACGTCGACCACCCCGACATCGAGGGCTTCATCGAGACCAAGGTGAAGGAAGAGGAGAAGATCCGCGCGCTTCGTGACGCGGGCTTCGACATGGACCTGGGCGGCGACGACATCACGTCCGTCCAGTACCAGAACGCCAACAACTCGGTCCGGGTGAACGACACGTTCATGAAGGCGGTCGAGGCCGGCGGTAAGTTCGGCCTGACCTCCCGCATGACCGGCGAGGTCATCGAGGAGGTCGACGCCAAGTCGCTCTTCCGCAAGATGGCCGAGGCTGCCTGGGCGTGCGCCGATCCCGGCATCCAGTACGACGACACGATCAACGCCTGGCACACCTGCCCGGAGTCCGGCCGGATCAACGGCTCGAACCCGTGCAGCGAGTACATGCACCTGGACAACACGTCCTGCAACCTCGCCTCGCTGAACCTGATGAAGTTCCTTAAGGACGACGGAAAGGGACACCAGTCCTTCGATGTCGACCGGTTCTCGAAGGTCGTCGAGCTGGTCATCACCGCGATGGACATCTCCATCTGCTTCGCGGACTTCCCGACCCAGAAGATCGGCGAGAACACCCGCGCCTTCCGCCAGCTGGGCATCGGTTACGCCAACCTCGGCGCCCTCCTGATGGCGACCGGCCACGCGTACGACTCCGACGGCGGCCGCTCCCTCGCCGGCGCCGTCACCTCGCTGATGACCAGCACTTCGTACAAGCGTTCCGCCGAACTCGCCTCGGTCGTCGGCCCGTACGACGGTTACGCACGCAACGCGCAGCCGCACCAGCGCGTCATGAAGCAGCACTCCGACGCCAACGCCGTGGCCCCTCGCGTGGACGAGCTGGACAGCCCGATCTGGGCCGCCGCCACGGAGGCCTGGCAGGACGTCCTCCACCTCGGTGAGAAGAACGGCTTCCGTAACGCGCAGGCCTCGGTCATCGCCCCGACCGGCACCATCGGTCTCGCGATGTCCTGCGACACCACCGGTCTTGAGCCCGACCTCGCGCTGGTCAAGTTCAAGAAGCTGGTCGGCGGCGGCTCGATGCAGATCGTCAACGGCACCGTTCCGCAGGCCCTGCGCCGCCTGGGCTACCAGGAGGAGCAGATCGAGGCGATCGTCGCCCACATCGCCGAGAACGGCAATGTGATCGACGCCCCGAGCCTCAAGCACGAGCACTACGAGGTGTTCGACTGCGCCATGGGCGAGCGCTCCATCTCCGCGATGGGCCACGTCCGCATGATGGCCGCGATCCAGCCGTGGATCTCCGGCGCGCTCTCCAAGACGGTCAACCTGCCGGAGACGGCGACCGTCGAGGACGTCGAAGAGGTCTACTTCGAGGCGTGGAAGATGGGCGTCAAGGCGCTCGCGATCTACCGTGACAACTGCAAGGTGGGCCAGCCCCTCTCGGCCAAGACCAAGGACAAGGAGAAGTCCGAGGTCACTGCAAAGGCCGAGGAGACCATCCGTACCGCGGTCGAGAAGGTCGTCGAGTACCGCCCGGTCCGTAAGCGTCTCCCCAAGGGCCGTCCCGGCATTACCACCTCCTTCACGGTGGGTGGCGCCGAGGGTTACATGACGGCCAACTCCTACCCGGACGACGGTCTCGGCGAGGTCTTCCTGAAGATGTCGAAGCAGGGTTCCACCCTCGCCGGCATGATGGACGCCTTCTCCATCGCCGTCTCGGTGGGCCTGCAGTACGGCGTGCCCCTGGAGACGTACGTCTCCAAGTTCACGAACATGCGGTTCGAGCCGGCCGGTATGACGGACGACCCGGACGTGCGGATGGCGCAGTCGATCGTCGACTACATCTTCCGCCGCCTGGCGCTGGACTTCCTGCCCTTCGAGACGCGCTCCGCGCTCGGCATCCACTCCATCGACGAGCGTCAGCGTCACCTGGAGACCGGGTCGTACGAGCCGTCCGACGACGACGTGGACGTCGAGGGCCTCGCCCAGTCCGCGCCCCGCGCGCAGGAACTGAAGGCGGTCATCGCCCCCAAGGCGGAGGTCGCGGTCGAGGCGGTCAAGCCCGCCCCCCAGGAGGTCCACACCAGTGCCGAACTGGTGGAGATGCAGCTGGGCATCCAGGCGGACGCCCCCCTGTGCTTCTCCTGCGGCACGAAGATGCAGCGGGCCGGCTCCTGCTACATCTGCGAGGGCTGCGGCTCGACCAGCGGTTGCAGCTGAGACCGAGCGGAACTGCGTTGGCTGCAACATCCGGCGCATTCGCTGAGCATTGATGACAAGAGGGGCGTCAGCCAGTGGCTGACGCCCCTCTTGGTCGGTCCTGGACGCCTGGTGGCCATGCAGGGGCACCGCCCTGCGGCTGAGGGGTGAAGCGTTCGACCTCGGCGGGGCTTTGGCGCCCGTGAGGGTCAGGGCGTGGGTGAGGTGGGCCCGAGGATGACCATCGGTTCCGAGGCCTTGGCGCGGGCGCGCCACCGACGCCTCGACCTCCTAGCGAGTGACTTCCTTGTAGAAGCGCTCCCCGTCGGCGTCGGTGATGTCGATGACGATCTTGTTCCACTCCTCGGCGGGTTCCTCCGGCACCTGCCCGAGCTGGTACTCGGCATCCCGGAGCAGTTCCTCCGTCACCCGCACACCGGTCAGCCGCTCGGCGAGGGCGAGGACCGCCGCCTTGGTGTCGACGGGTGCGCCGGTGTCACCCTCGTCGTCGGAGAGATCGAAACCGACCTCACGCATCACCGGGTTGAGGGTGCCGGGGGCGCTGCCCTCCCTGGCCGTGGGCCACTCGAAGGTGGTCCGAAGCTTCCCGTCCTCGTACCAGTGGAACAGGTCGATGGGCTTGCCTCCGTTGCTGGAGTGCACCACCGCGCGCCCGCCCTTCGACGACAGGGCCTCCACGAAGCGCGGCCGCATCCCGCCGCCGTCGAAGCGCAGGACAACCGTCCAGTCGCCGCTCTCGCCCGGCACGGTGAACGCGCCCGCGATGAAGGACGCGTCCCGGTAGTCCGTCGCGTCGAGCAGTTCGTACTGGCGCCCGATCAGCGGGTCCACCCCTGTGCACACGCCCTGCGGCTCCGCCTCCATCACTCGTAGCACCGCCCCCGGGGCGACATCACGCACCAGGGTCAGGGTGTACCCGGCTTCCAGTGCGTGGCGGAACAATGGAGAGGAACGTATCCAGGCGTAGTCATGCGCGGTCACCGAAGTCGTGCGCCACAGTCTGCCTGCTGCCACTGACAAGGGCCCGCGACGAAGGGCCCGCGAAGCAGGCTCGGTGCGTGTCCTGCTTCGAAGTCACCCTGAGTCCCACTGAAGTCCCCCTGAGCCTTAATGCTGTTCTACGGAGAGGCCTGTTCTGAGAACGCGGTCTCCTAGGAGTCCGTTTCAGGAGTCCTCGGGGGTTCCCATGACCCGGGCGAAGGTGGCCGGGTCCGTGTCGTATCCGCGGATGCCGGGGTGGAAAGTCCACTCTCCGGAGTCGTCGCGTACGAACTCCCCGACGGTCGCCGCCGTGGACCCCAGGACGTCGCCGAACTGGTCCTCGGCCAGGACGGTGTAGCCCTCGCGCATGCGCAGGGCAGGGTTCGCCACGCCGACGAACGTCTTGTGGCCGCCGCGCTGTTGGATGAGGACGCCGACCACGACGCGGGCGTAGCGCCTGTCCAGGCGGTTCAGCTCCAGGGTCATGACCTCGTCCCAGCCGAAGCCCTTGCCGTCCTTGCTGTCCCGGTTCAGATAGATGGTGCCGTCCGGGGAGCGACTGTCGAAGTGCACTACGTAGGTGGGTTTTCCGAACGGGTCGGCCGCCGGATAGGTCGCCGCGATGATGTCGAGATCGGTCGAGGGCTCACCTACGGGGCTCGGGTCCCACTTCACCGCGAGCTCGACCTTGCGGATGCCTTTGTTGAGACCGTTCAACAGATCTCTCCTCCCGGTTCCCCATGTGCTTCCCGACTCAACTGGTGTGAAATCAGGGTTGGTTGCCCATCGTGCCACGCGCGCCGGGGCGCTCGCGCGGATGTCCTGCGCCGGAGCGTGACCGGCGCCACGTTCCGTGGCCTTACGATGGCGCGGTGCTGGTCAAGTGGATTCGCTGCACCGTGGTCGACCGCCGCGGTTTCGAGCGGGGGCAGCGAAAGTGGGCGGGGCTTCTGGGCGAGCCTGGTTTCCGGGGACAGGGCGGGGGGTGGAGCCGGGAGCGGTCCGGCGTCGCGCACGTTTTCGCCTTCTGGGAGAGCCGTGCCTTCTACGACTCCTTCATGGCCCGCTCCCACGACAGGCTCGCCGCGACACAGTCGGGCACCTTCAAGGATTCCCAGGTCAAACTGTTCGATCACCGTTTCGATGTGAAGACGGGCTTCGAGCCACGCTTCACGGACACCGACGTGGTGCGGGTGGCCCACTGCCGTATCCGCGAGGAACGGGCCGAGCATTTCGCGCTGATGCAGGAGAAGGTCTGGAACCCCGCGATGGCGGGCTCGCCCGGCATGGTGCGTGGCCTGTTCGGCGAGGCGCCAGGACATGAGTTCCTGATCCTCTCCATGTGGCAGTCGGCCGCCGAGCACGGCAAATACCGCTCCGAGCGGGTGGAACGGCTCGCGTTGCGCGCTCAGACCGAGGCCGACGTGGCTGCCCTCGCGGGCGACATCGTGGAGCTGGAGCCCGGCTGGACGGTCTGACGGGGCCACCTGCCGCGCGCCCCGATGTGTGCCGGTCTTGTGTGACCTACGCCGTATGAAGCCTGTACGAGTGCTCGATCGGGGGTCACCCCATTTAGGGTCTTGGCATGGTCCGACCACGGCGCATCGTTCTTGTCCGGCACGGCGAGTCAACGGGCAACGCCGATGACACCGTGTACGAACGCGAGCCCGACCATGCCCTGGGGCTCACCGAGCTGGGCTGGCGGCAGGCGGAGGAGACCGGGAAGCGGCTGCGGGAGGTGTTCGGCCGCGAGAGCGTAAGCGTTTACGTCTCCCCCTACCGCCGTACGCACGAGACGTTCCGCGCCTTTCACCTCGACCCGGAGCTCGTACGGATGCGCGAGGAGCCTCGGCTGCGCGAGCAGGACTGGGGCAACTGGCAGGACCGCGACGACGTACGCCTTCAGAAGGCATACCGGGACGCGTACGGGCACTTCTTCTACCGCTTCGCGCAGGGTGAGTCCGGCGCCGATGTGTACGACCGGGTCGGCGGCTTCCTGGAGAGCCTGTACCGGAGCTTCGAGGCGCCCGACCACCCGCCGAACGTGCTTCTGGTGACACATGGCCTCGCCATGCGGCTGTTCTGCATGCGCTGGTTCCACTGGACGGTCGCGGACTTCGAATCGCTGTCGAATCCGGGGAACGGAGAATCCCGGATGCTCGTCCTCGGCGAGGACGGCAGGTACACGATTGACCGGCCCTTCGAACGCTGGCGCGATCCGGAACCGTACTGAACCACCGGATAGAGTGGCAGGGCGATGACCGCTGACTCCTCTTCACCCGGACGCCTGGACCGTGCCATGGCCAGCCTGCGTGGACTCGCGGTGGGGGACGCGCTGGGCTCGCAGTTCTTCGTGCCTGCGAACTACCCGCTGCTGAAGCGCCGCGAGCTGCCGCCCCGGCCCTGGCAATGGACCGACGACACCGAAATGGCCTGCTCCGTAGTGGCCGTTCTGGCCACCCACGACCGCATCGACCAGGACGAGCTGGCCCGGTCCTTCGCCGAGCACCATGACTTCGACCGGGGCTACGGGCCCGCGGTCAACCGGCTGCTGAGGCTGGTCAGGGAGGGTGGCGACTGGCGCGAGCTGTCGGCCGCCCTCTTCAACGGACAAGGGTCGTGGGGCAACGGCGCCGCGATGCGCATCGCCCCTCTGGGCGCCTGGTACGCGGACGATCCGGAGCAGGCCACGCACCAGGCCGAGATCTCGGCGTACCCCACACACCAGCACCGAGAGGCCGTGGTCGGCGCCATGGCCGTCGCGGCGGCCGCGGCGCTGGCCGCCGACCCGGCCGGCCCGCCGAGCGCCGAAGCCCTGCTCGACGGCGTCATCGCGCTCGTCCCGCGCAGCGCCGTCGGCGCCGGGCTGCGGCGCGCCCGGGACATGCTCGACTACGCCGACGCCGCCACTGTTGCCGCCGTCCTCGGCTGCGGCCGACGTACGACGGCCCACGACACGGTTCCCTTCGCCCTCTGGTCGGCGGCCAGGACCCTCGGTGACTACGAAGAAGCCTTCTGGGCGACTGCCCAGGTGGGCGGCGACATGGACACGACCTGCGCCATCGTGGGCGGCGTCGTCGCCTCCGGGAAGGCGGGAGCGCCGCCGGGGGCGTGGCTGGAGCGGACGGAAGGGCTTCCGGACTGGATGCCGGAGGCGGCGCACGGTCGTCGGATGACGCACGGGGCGTAGCGTCCATCACGCTGATGGGCGTGGCACTGGGCTGCGGGGAGAGCGTCGCCGGGTGCCTGGGCCTCTATGGCCTGCTGCGTGAGCTCTGGACGGCGATCCGCCTCCGGTGAGCCCCGGGACCGCTGGCGGTCCTCTCCGGGGTGCGTGCGCCGCACGGACCGCCGCGGCCGCCTCTGTCACAGGCTTGCTACAGCGCCACTGCCACGGTCTGGAGCGGGTGGGCCGCGGATACCCTTTCCGCCACGCCGCCTGTTGATCATGCCGGGTGTGCACCGACAAGACACCGGTCACCAGTCCCACCCGCCTTCCGCCGAAGCGGCGTGCCGTGGGCTGCGTCACGGCCGACAGGGAGGGGGTTCCGTGTCCGACATACCGTCGACGTCCGAGCCGAGGGAGCAGGAGACCACGCGGCCGGGAGATGACGAGCCCGATGCGCCGGAGAGCTTCGGGTCGGGCGGAAATCGTGGCCCTGAAGACGCCGTCCCGGAATCTGAGTCCACGTCCGCCGCCAGGTCCGTCGCCCGGTCCTCCGCCAAGGGAGATGCGGCCGAGGACGACGAGGACACCGACTGGGACCAACCGTTGCCCGTCCCCTGGCTGGCCGATCTCCAGGTGACGGCACCCGCCCCGGTGCGTACGGCCACACTGTGGGCCGTGTTGGCCACCGGACTGCTCAGCATGCTGCTCCTGGGTGACGGCCTGGCGCTCAACCTCGTGCTGCTCGCGATCCCGGCCGCGCTCGCCGCGTACTTCGCCGCCCAGGCTGCGGGACGACGCCCGCGCGCGTGGGCGCTCGTCTGGGGCCTCGGCGGAATCGCTCTGCTGTTCGTACCCGCTCTGCGTGACGCGGGCTGGCCTTCGTTCCTGGCCGTGGCCGCCGCGGTCGCGCTGGGTTCGATGGCGCTGCACGGCGGCCGTACCTGGCCCGCTGTCCTGCTGGGGCCCATCGGCGTGCTCAACTCCCTGGTCACCGGCCCTGCGTGGGGCTGGCGCGGGCTGCGTGAACGGTCCGGTGGTACCCGCGGCAACCTGGGCGCGGTGCTGCGCGCGCTCGCCGTGACCGTGGTCCTGCTGCTGGTCTTCGGGGCGCTGTTCGCGGGTGCTGACGCGGCCTTCGCGGATCTGCTCGGTGAGCTGGTGCCGGACACCTCCGTCTCCGGCGGACCCTGGCGCCTGCTGCTTCTGCTGCTCGGCCTGGTCGGCGCGCTCGCGGTGGCCCACACAGCCGCCGCGCCCGTCCAGTGGGACCGGGTCGAGGTACCCGCGGGCCGACCGCGCGGCCGAGTCGAGTGGGCGCTGCCGCTGATCGTGCTCACCGCGCTGTTCGCGGCCTTCAACGCCGTCCAACTCGCCGTGCTCTTCGGCGGATACGACGCCGTACTGGAGAAGACCGGCCAGACGTACGCCGAATACGCGCGCCAGGGCTTCTGGCAGTTGCTCCTCGTCACGCTCCTGACCCTGCTCGTCATCGTCTTCGCCCTGCGCTGGGCGCCGCGCGACGGCGGAGGTGACCGGAAGCTGGTGCGCGGCGTGCTGGGAACCCTGTGCGCGCTGGCGCTCGTTGTCGTGACATCGGCCGTGCGGCGTATGGACATGTATGTGGACGCTTATGGACTGACGCGGCTGAGGGTCTCCGTGGTCGCCGTGGAGCTCTGGCTGGGCCTGGTCATCGTTCTCATCATGGCGGCCGGTGTGTGGGGTGCTCGCTGGTTGCCGCGTGTGGTCGCGGCGAGTGCGGCCGCGGGTGTGCTCGCGTTCGGGCTGGTGTCGCCCGACGGCCTGATAGCCGAGCGCAACGTCCAGCGGTACGAGGACACCAGCAAGGAGGGCGCCGGCAAGTTCGACCTCAACTACGCACAAGGCCTGTCCGCCGACGCCGTACCCGCCCTCGACGCACTGGAGGAGCCGCTGCGATCGTGTGCGCTGCGGTCCATCGCCGCAGACCTGGAGGGTGGCGACGCCCCCTGGTACGCGACCAGTTGGGGCGAGGCGCGTGCCCGGGACATCCTCCACGACCGGCCGGTGTCGAAGGACGCGGACTGGAGTACGTGCTACGAGTTGAGTGACGACTTCATGTACCGGTGAGCTCCTATGGCGGTGAACTCATGTACCGGTGAGCTCATATGCCCGTGAACTCGTGCACCGGTGAGCTCATTTACCGGTGGACTCGTGCACGGTGAGGTCGGCTGCTGCGGATGGCCGGACCGGCGTCCGCGCCGTCGATCCAGAGACCCTGGCCCGGTCATCCGCAGCCCGTGTGTCAGCCTCCGACGGGTCCTGCCGTGCCTGCCGTGCCGGAGAGGGCCTCCAGGTCGCTCTTGCGGACCCGGATCACCAGCGCCGCGGTGGCCAGAGCGAGGAGGGCCATCGCGACGGCCGGGATGAAGGCGGTGGAAATGCCGTTGGCGAGAACTTCGTTCCCCCAGGGAGCCGGCAGTTGCTGTGTCCTGGCGAACTCTGCCTTCTGTTCGGCCGAGGCGTTCGCCATGAAGTCCGGGATCTGTTTCTCCGCCTCGTCCCGGCCGGCCGAGCCGAAGACCGTGGTCAGGATGGAGAGTCCGAGCGAGCCGCCCACCTGTTGCGTGGTGTTGAGCAGGCCCGAGGCCGCGCCCGCCTCGTGGACGGCGACTCCGGATACCGCGGTGACGGTCAGCGTGACGAAGTTCAGCCCCATGCCGAAGGCGAACAGCAGCATCGGGCCGAGCACCCCACCGACGTACGAACTGTCGGGGTTGATGAAGGTCTGCCAGCCGAGTCCGAGTGCGACGAGAGCCGAACCGACGAGCATGAACGGCTTGGGTCCCAGGACCGGCAGGAACCGCTGGGACAGACCCGCGCCGATCGCGATGGCGACCGTCACCGGAAGGAAGGCCAGGCCTGCCTCGATCGGCGTGTAGGACAGGACGTTCTGCACGAACAGGACGATGAAGAAGAACATGCCGAACATGGCCGCCGCTAGGCTGAGCATGATCACGTACGTGCCCGAGCGGTTGCGGTCGGCGAACATCCTCAGCGGGGTGATCGGTTCCTTGGCCCGCATCTCGATGAACACGAAGGCCGCCAGCAGCACCACCGAGGCACCGAAGGAACCGATGGTGAGGCTGTCCCGCCAGCCTTCCTCCGCGGCGCGGATGAACCCGTACACCAGGGCGGCCATTCCGGCCGTCGAGGTGAGCGCGCCGAAGATGTCGAAGCGTCCGGGATGACGTTCGGACTCGCTGATGTACAGCGGTGTGAGGACGGCGATCAGTACGCCGATGGGCACGTTGACGAAGAGCACCCAGCGCCAGTCGAGCCATTCGGTGAGCATGCCGCCCGCGAGGAGTCCGATGGCGCCGCCGCCGGCCGAGACGGCTGCGAAGACGGCGAAGGCCCTGTTCCGCTCCGGGCCTTCGGGGAACGTCGTGGTGATGAGGGCCAGCGAGGTGGGTGACGCGATCGCGCCACCGACCCCCTGGAGGGCGCGTGCGGCCAGCAACTGCCAGGGTTCCTGGGCGAATCCGCCGAGCAGCGAGGCGAGCGTGAAGAGCAGGATGCCGGTCATGAAGACCCGGCGCCGGCCGAGGATGTCACCCGCACGCCCGCCGAGAAGCAGCAGGCCACCGAAGGTGAGGGTGTACGCGCTGACCACCCATGTGAGATCGGTCGTACTGAACTTGAGCGCGTCTTGAATGTGCGGGAGGGCGATGTTCACAATCGTCGCGTCGAGTACCACCATGAGTTGGCAGGCCGCGATGACGGTGAGCGCGATGCCGGGATGCCCCTCCCGGCGGGCCGCTCCTGGTTTTGGGCCGTTCTGTATCAACTGAGAGGTTGTCACCATGGGTCCCCCACAAGTGCGTTAGTGAACGCTCGCGTTCACTGTTGCGTCAACGGTAGTGAGTCCCCGACAGTGAACGCAAGCGTTCACTGAAGTCTCTGCCGAGTGGCGTCACGCGACTGCTCTCCCTCCCCGTACGCCCCCTCCCTCATGCTCAACGGAGACACTCAGATGACCATTTCGCGTTGGACGGCCGCACCCGCTCAGCCGGCCTCCCCGCGTCGACGCGGGGCCGTGCTCGAACGGGCGATCCTCGAGGCCGCGCTGGAACAGCTCAGTACGGTCGGCTGGAACGGCCTCACGATGGAGGGCGTCGCCGCGCGCGCTCGGACCGGCAAGGCCGCCGTCTACCGGCGCTGGCCCTCGAAGGAGGACCTCGTCGCGGACGCGCTCCAGGCCGGGCTGCCGAGCCTGACGGACGCGCCCGACCTGGGGGGCGTACGGGAGGACCTGCTGGAGCTGTGCCGGCGGGTGCGTGACGCGATGTTCTCGCAGCCTGGGCACGCACTCCGGTCGGTGCTTTACGAATGCGATGTCGCTCAGGCCGAGCGCTTCCACGCCGTGATCCTCGGCGGGGTCATCGAGCCGACCCTGCATATTCTGCGAGAGGTCATCCACCGGGGAATTGAGCGCGGAGAGGTGCGGCCCGAGGCGGCGAACCCGTATGTCTTCGACGCCATCCCGGCGATGATGATGTACCGCTCCAAGGTGTGCGCGAGCGAATGGAGCGACCGTGATCTGGAGGAGATGGTCGACCAGCTGATGGTCCCGCTGCTGCGCAGGACGGCTGTCTGACCGGCCTCGGTCGAACCGGCTCGTGGACCCTGCTCAGGACGCCCCGGGCGACCTTGCCCAAGAAGCCCGGGTGGCCTCGCGCACGGTCTCCGGCCGGCCTCGCCGGGGAGGTCGTGGTCGCTCGGGGGACCGGGTGTCGCGAGGTGCTTCGGGCGGCGTAGTCTGAGTACGCCATGCCGTACGAACCTCCCACCCACACCGTCGAGCGCTCCCTCCGCGCCACGACCGGAGCGAAGATCATTGCCGGTGTCGACGAGGTGGGGCGCGGCGCTTGGGCCGGCCCGGTCACCGTCTGCGCCGCCGTCACGGGTCTGCGCCGTCCCCCCGAAGGGCTCACCGATTCCAAACTACTGACCGTCAAGCGCCGTACAGCGCTCGCTGTCGAGTTGGAGAAGTGGGTGACGTCGTACGGCCTCGGTCATGCCTCTCCGGAGGAGATCGACCAGCTGGGGATGACGGCCGCCCAGCGGCTCGCCGCCGTACGCGCACTGGAAGCGCTGCCGGTGCGTCCCGACGCGGTCATCCTCGACGGGAAGCACGACTACCTCGGCTCGCCCTGGCGGGTCCGTATGGTGATCAAGGGCGACCAGTCCTGCGTGTCCGTCGCGGCGGCCTCGGTGATCGCCAAGGTTCAGCGCGACAAAATGATGGCCGAACTGGGTGTCGACCATGCAGACTTCGGTTTTGCGGCCAACGCCGGTTATCCGTCGCCGGTGCACAGGGCCGCGCTGGAGGATCGGGGCCCCACCCCGTACCACCGGCTGTCGTGGGCGTATCTTGATGCGCTGCCCCAGTGGCGGCACCTCAAGAAGGTTCGCAGCTGGGCGGACGGAAGCGTTCCGGAGATCGAGGGCCAGCTCGGCTTCGATTTCTGACGGTTCCGCTCGCACTCATGTGCCACCCGCCGACGCGAGTCGCACCGGCGTTTGATAGATATCAGCTCATGCCTCTCATTCCCGAGGAGCCTCAGATTCACGAGAGTGCCCAGGGTCCCCGCGCTACTCCGGCCAGTGGCCGCACAGCGCCGACCCCCCGTCCCGTACCCGGCCCCCGTCCCGCGGCTCCGCCGCGTCCCGGCCGTCCGGGTCCTGTCCGGCCGATGCCGGCCCAACGCACCCCGCACGAGCCGGTCGTGGCCGCTCCGGGGCCGTCCGCCCCGGCGGCCGCTCCCGCTGCCGCCGCCACTCCCCGGATCCAGCTCATCCCGGCCTCGGCCGAGGGCGCGCTGGACGCCGCCGAAGAAGCCGTCGACCTGCTGTTGGAGTCGGGCCGTGCCCCCGGGGAGGTGCTGGTGATCACCACCGGCCAACCGCACCCGTGGGCCGCGCACGAACTCTCCTTCGGCGAGACCGCGTACTGGGCGCAACACGACGCCGGCGATGACGTCTTTTACGCCGACGCCTCAGTCGCGGGCCGGGCCGCGTCCCGTCCCGTGGTCGTGGTCGCCGTCAACGGCGGTTCCGACACCGTCGCCACCACCGCGCTGCCCCTGGCCCTCGGTCGGGCCGGTGCCCTGCTGATCGTCTGCGGTGACGCGCAGACGATCAACTCGGTGCTGGGCGCGGGGGTCTGAGCACGCTCCGGACGCCGTCCGGGGCGCGCTCGGCGCACCTGCTCGGGGGGACACTGAGGGTGCCGCTGCGGCGGCACCTGTCCGGTGGTCATCCTGACGTGCGCCGATGATGGCCGAGCGCGTGGTCCGTTGTCGGCGGTGTCCGGCAAGTGTGCTGTTCACAGGCTTGGCCGGCACGCCAGGGGCTCTTCGGCGTCCTTGGTACAGGGGAGTGCCGGCGACTTCCACGTGCGTCGGTACGGGGGCGGGCGTACGACTGTGGGACTCGCTGAGATGTGCTTCAGGACGTCGTTCGCTCCTGGCCGGTTCTGCCGGGTCTTCCTCGTGCATGCCTTGCCGTACGTCGTCGGCGGCGTGCCGGGGAGGTCGTTCGCGCCCGCTTGGACGGACGTCGGCAGGCGCCCCCGGCCTCGGCGTCTGGTAGCCGCGGCCTCAGCGGGCGGCCGCCCGGCGCAGTACCTCCGACGCGGCGCCGCCGGTGCGCGGCAGCGGCGGCAGTGCCTCCACCGCGCTGAAGGACTCCGGGGGTGAGTCCGTGTTCGGACGGCGTCCGCCGCGGCCCTCGCCGAGGACCTGCCAGCCGTCACGCGTCAGCGTGATGTACGCCCCGCAGCGCAGTCCGTGGAGCGTGCAGGCGTCCCGCAGTCCCCACATCCACGCCCCGTCCTCCTCCGTCCAACGCGCGTCGCCGTCACGGCAGTAGAGCAGCACGGCCGTCCGCACCGGCGTGCGCCGTCGCAGGTCGTGCGGGATGACCCGGCGCAGCTGCGCGAGCAGCGCGTTGCGGAACATCCAGCCGTCGGCCGGAGCCGAACGCCGAGTGAACGACGCGCTTGCCGTCAGCCGCTCCTCCGGGTCGAGGACGGCCACGATCGCGGTCGCGGGCCGTGGCCGATGCCGCTCGTGCAGCCCGCTGACGACCTCACGAGGATTACGCAACAGCGGAATCCCTGCGGAGGCCCATTCAGTGGGTTCGAGCATCCTGACCAGCGGGTCGGCGGAAGCGGCGGACAGATCGGCAGACGTCGACATGGATGCCGCCGAGGACGGAGCGAATCCGAAGGTCACGTTCCTCCCTTCGGCTACGCGCCCACACTGCGGGCGGGGGTCGGACTTGGGGGAGCGCGCCGCGGCACAGCCCTACCGGACCACCGATGAGGCATGCGGGGAGCGATCCCAATTCTTCCTGTCGAACTGGGATGCGGCAACGAGCAATTGGGGCCACCGACCGTATTCCGGCGATAGGTCGCCTATATCCCTGCCCACAGTTCTTGGCGGCGACACCAGAGTCACGCTTGCACGGCGAGGACCAGCGGCAACACCACCGGCGCACCGGATCGTCGCAGCATGCGCGCGGCCACGGTGAGTGTCCAGCCGGTTTCCGTTCCGGCGTCCTGAAGCCGGACGGGGCTGCCCGCCCTGCGACGGGGCGTCACGCTGGGTGAGTTCGCTGATTGTCAGTGGCATCCGGTTGCATGGGGGCATGGACAACCTGGAACTCCGCGCAGAAGCCGATGCCATCCTCGCTGAGCTCGTCGGCGGCCCCGGGGGGTCGGCACGGCTGCGCGAGGACCAGTGGCAGGCGGTGGCGGCCCTGGTGGAGGAACGTCGGCGTGCGCTGGTGGTGCAGCGCACCGGCTGGGGCAAGTCGGCGGTGTACTTCGTGGCCACCGCTCTGCTGCGGCGGCGGGGCGCCGGACCCACGGTGATCATCTCGCCGTTGCTGGCGCTGATGCGCAACCAGGTCGAGTCGGCGGCGCGGGCCGGGATCCAGGCGCGCACGATCAACTCGGCCAACCCGGAGGAGTGGGACACCATCTACGGGGAGGTCGAGCGCGGCGAGACCGACGTGCTCCTCGTGAGTCCGGAACGTCTTAATTCCGTGGATTTCCGCGACCAGGTGCTGCCCAAGCTCGCAGCGACGACCGGATTGCTGGTGGTCGACGAGGCGCACTGCATTTCCGACTGGGGCCACGACTTCCGCCCCGACTACCGCAGGCTGCGGGCGATGCTGGCCGAGCTGCCCGCCGGTGTGCCGGTGCTGGCCACCACCGCGACCGCCAACGAGCGGGTTACCGCAGATGTGGCTGAGCAGTTGGGCACCGGCGCCGGTGAGGCCCTGGTGCTGCGCGGTCCGCTGGAGAGGGAGAGCCTGCGCCTGGGTGTGGTCCAGTTGCCGGATGCCGCGCACCGCCTGGCCTGGCTCGCCGAGCACCTGGACGAGTTGCCGGGCTCCGGGATCATCTACACCCTCACGGTCGCCGCGGCCGAGGAGGCCACCGCCTTTCTGCGTCAGCGCGGCTTCCGCGTGGCGTCGTACACCGGGAAGACGGAGAACGCCGACCGCCTGCAGGCCGAGGTCGACCTCCAGGAGAACCGGGTCAAGGCGCTGGTCGCGACTTCGGCGCTGGGCATGGGTTACGACAAGCCGGACCTCGGATTCGTGGTGCATCTGGGTTCGCCGTCCTCGCCGATCGCTTACTACCAGCAGGTGGGGCGTGCGGGGCGTGGTGTGGCCCACGCCGATGTGCTGCTGCTGCCGGGGCGGGAGGACGAGGCCATCTGGCGCTACTTCGCCGATACCGCCTTCCCGCCCGAGATGCAGGTCCGGCAGACCCTCTCGGCCCTTGCCGATGCGGGACGGCCACTGTCCGTGCCGGCCCTGGAGGCGGCCGTGGATCTTCGGCGCAGCCGTCTGGAGTCGATGCTGAAGGTGCTGGATGTCGACGGCGCGGTGAAGCGGGTGAAGGGCGGTTGGACGGCCACGGGAGCCGAGTGGGTGTACGACGCCGAACGGTACGCCTGGGTGGCCAAGCAGCGGGCGGCCGAGCAGCAGGCCATGCGCGACTACGTGAGCACGTCCCAGTGCCGGATGGAGTTCCTGCGTCGGCAGCTGGACGACGAGGGCGCGATCCCGTGCGGCCGGTGCGACAACTGTGCGGGAGCCTGGGTCGATTCCTCCGTTTCGGCGGAGACGTTGACAGGAGCGACCGAGGAACTCGACCGCCCGGGGGTGGAGGTTGAGCCGCGCCGGATGTGGCCGACCGGGATGGCCGCACTGGGTATCGACCTCAAGGGGCGCATCCCGGCCAGGGAACAGTGCTCCACCGGGCGCGCCCTGGGGAGGCTTTCGGACATCGGCTGGGGCAACCGGCTGCGCCCACTGCTGGCTGAGAACGCGCCGGACGGCTCGGTCCCCGACGATGTCCTGCGGGCCGCGGTGGCGGTCCTGGCCGACTGGGCGCGCTCTCCGGGGGGCTGGGCGTCGGACACCCCGGATGCCTCTGCCCGGCCGGTAGGAGTCGTCGCCGTGCCGTCCCTGTCCCGCCCGCAGCTGGTCGGCTCCCTCGCCCAGGGAATCGCGACCGTCGGCCGCCTCCCGTTTCTGGGCACCCTGACGTACACCGGGCCGAGCGACGCGCACGTGGTACGCCGCAGCAACTCCGCCCAACGTCTCAGGGCACTGTCCGACGCCTTCACCGTCCCCGAGGACTTGGCGGCTTCCCTCGCCGGCTCTCCGGGTCCGGTGCTGCTCGTGGACGACTACACCGACTCCGGCTGGACCCTCGCCGTCGCTGCCCGGCTGCTCCGCAGGGCGGGCGGAGGGGATGTTCTTCCGTTGGTGCTTGCCGCGGCGGGCTGAGCTTTCCTCAGGGAAGTTCCGTCGCCTGTGGCCGGGTTCGGTCGCTATGCATTCCGGATGGAATTGCACACTTCAATGGGGCAGTCGGGTATGTGCCAGGGTTATTGCGGCCCTGTCGGCAGGCCCCGCCCTTCCTGAGGTTTCCCGGAAAGTCCGGATGGTCTCAGTGAGTGGGGCGGACGGCGTCGAATCCCCGTGGAATTCGACGAATGTATCCCACGTCCCGGGGAATGGTGTCGGCGTGGAGAGCACTGGACCCGCTCCGTTCGAGCGAGTGGTTACCGGGGGAGCAGCCGCCGTTCATCGTTCACCTCTGCTAATAAGTGAAGCGGGCTGAACGTGTCGGACGCGTGGCTGTCCACCAGCAGGGCGCTCTTCCACCGGAGTTCGCCGCCCCTTTTCGCTCTGGGAGCGCATCGAATCCTGCCATTGGCGCGTAAGGGAGGGGAAGGAGGATCGAGGTGATTTCATGGTGGGCAACACTGCAGACATATTGTGTACACACAGAGGCCGGTGGAGCTGGAAGCCTGCCCGGCCCAGTGCGTCCTCGCACCGTCTGGAGCACTACTCGCTCCAGGGGCGGAGCCCGCAGAGCCGGATGATTTCGGCCAGGTCGGTGGCTGGACGAGGGCGGGCGAGGTGACGGACGGGGATGCAGGGTTGTCCGCGCCGCGGAGTGGTCCACACGTCTACCGGTCCACGCCCTGGTCACCGCAAGCTTGCGGCCCGCGACGCCGACCTGCGCAGACGCAAACGACGCCGACCGTTGTGGGCAGTCGTGACGCACAACTGGGGTCCCCGGACAGAGTTCCGGGGGAGGGTGTTGCCTCCCCCCGAGGCCGGGCCCGTCGACCGGGACGCCGACCTCGGGGGCCTGAGTCGGACTACTCGGTCACTTCGTGGCCGTTGCGCCGACGCCGACGCCGACGCCGGCGCGGCCGCTGTCCGTCTGGACGGTGACGGCCGGCCTCGTCAGGGAGCTGAGGTCGTGCGCGTACGTGCCCACCGAGTCGGCGATGACGTCGGTGTTTATGTCGAACGCCTTCATGCTGATGTTCTCGATGGTGTCGTGGGCCGTCTGATAGTTGACGTCGAACGCGACACCCGCCGTACCCCCGAACTTCGCTGCCTGCGCAGGCGTCTTGATCGCCTCCGCGCCGCTGAACGTACCGCCGGAGGGGATGCCGGCGTCGACGAAGGGGCCGTAGTCGAAGCGGCTGACGAACGGCGTGCCCTCGGGCGACAGACCCCGATTGCCGAGGAACTCCGTGATGCCGCGCTCGAGTGGGGCCGAGCCCTGCGGTACGACCTGCGAGTTGGCACCGTCCGAGCCGTCCCCGTCCAGCACGAACAAGCCGTAGTTCGGCGAGGCGATCATTTCGAAGTGGAGGTAGAGCTTGATCTCCTGCTTCGCGAGCGCCGTCAGGTTCGAGACGTAGTGATCGGAGCCGACCAGGCCGCTTTCCGTGGCCGACCACCAGGCGAAGCGCACCTTGTTGCGCGGGTGCTTCTCCTCCTTGGCCAGCTTCAGTGCGACGTCGAGCAACCCGGCTGAGCCGGAGCCGTCGTCGTTGATGCCCGGACTCGCCGGCACCGTGTCCAGCTGGGCCCCGAGCATCACGGTGTTGGCGGCGTTGCCGCCCGGGGTCTCGGCGATGACGTTGTTCGTGGAGCGCTTCTCCTGGAACTGGCGGATCTCGAAGGAGATGCTCACCGGGCCCTGGGCGGCGTCCGCGGCGAGCTTCTCGCCGTCCGCCTTGCTGAGGCCGCCGGTGGGGATCCTGGCGGCGGCCGGGTCGCCGAGAGTGCCTGACAGCGGGCCGTACCCGGCGTCGATGTTGTTGTAGATGATGGCGCCGACCGCACCCGCGGCGGCGGCCTGTTCCTGCTTGGCGGCGAAGGCGCAGCCGCCGCGCCTGATCAGGGCGATCCTGCCGGTGAAGCCGCCGGCGGCGTAGTCGCCGGACTCACAACCGGTGCTGCCGTCGGCGTCGACCGGGACGGCGGCCAGGTCGGCCGCGATGCCGCCCACCGGCGTCGACGTGGTGTACGTCATTGCCTTGATCTGGAGGTCGCCCGGTGCGGGCGAGAGGACAGTGAGCTTCTCGGCCAGTGTCTGCGTGTAGACGAACTCGAACTCCTGGTACGAGACGCGGTAGCCGGCCCTCTGCAGCTGCTTGTAGACGTAGGCCGCCGCCGCGTCGTGCCCCGGGGAGCCGGCAACGCGATCGCCGCCCGTCGAGTCGGCCAACTGCTGGAACTTCTCGAGGTACTTGTAGGCGTCCTTGGCGGACGCTTCACGAACGAGCGCCTTCGAGAGCCTGGCGGCGTCCTTGCCCGGGTCGTCCTTGTGGGCCGAAGCGGGCGAGGTTGAGGCCATCAGGAGCGGTATCGAGAGTGTGACCGCGGCCAGAGTGGCCGTGGCTCTTCGACGGGATGCGTGCACAGAGGTCCTTCCCGGTGCGAACAAGGTTGAGAGGAAGTTAGCGATCTTCAGCCCGTTCTGCGAACAGATGTGCCACAACTACGTAATTTGTCGCACTGTTGATCATCATCTCGCTGTAGACAGTCGCTGTGGCCGGTCAGGGTTCGTGCAGGCGGTCGCGACCCGGCCGGGTGTCTGCGGGGCCGGGCACCCGTCGACCCTCGTCCGTGGTTCGGGCCGGAAGCCCGTCCCGAACCCATGGCCCTGTGCATCGCGGCAAGTGAAAGCTCGTCGGCATTCAGGAAATCATTTACCAGTGCAATCCTGCGTACGTTTCGGCAGGGTCATGGTGTCCTTGCCGCGGTGTCCGGCGACGTTCACCCGTCATTCGGTTTGTGCTCGGATGTCTTTGGTCTCGACCGGAAGTCGATATACCGGACGCCCGTGACTGTCCGATTCCTTTCGGCGGATTTGTGCCGCTGGTCAATGGTGCGAGAGGTTTCCAAGGGGTCGCTTGACGTTCTTTAGGCGGTGCGGCAGGATCATGGCGAATCTCCGACCTTTCTCCTTGTTTTTATCGTCCGGGTGACGAGGGAGCCGGGTCAGGGGAATCGGGGGAGGGGGAGGCGTGTCCGACACGTCGGTAGGGGAAAATCTTTGGAAAGATTCTCGCGTCGAAGACATGGGGCTGGCCGCGGAATTACTCGCTTGTGAGCCTGAGTTGCTCGATGTCTATCGGAGCGGACTCGTCGAGCAGAGGAATCCGCTGGGGATCAATGCGGAAGCGTGGGATTCCTGCCGTGAGCAGGTCCGTGGAATCCTGTCCGAGTGCCGGTCCGCGCTGGAGAACGATGCCGGGGCTGCGCACGGCCGGCGATCCCCGCAGCACGCGCGTCTTTCGAGGGGAACCCGGATCGCTCAGGGAACCGTGCCGGTCCAGGCCGTGCATGCAGGGTCCCTGCTGGTCCAGCTCGTGGCGGAGTTCCTGGAGCGGTTGTCCCTCACGGGCCGCCCGTACAGCGGCCGGAGTCTGATGAGACTGATGGCGATCCTCCAGGCGGCGGTCACACGCCGCTTCGAGGAATCCGGCGAAGGAGGAGAAGGAGCAGACGGGTATGGCCCGTCCCTGCTCGACGTCCCACGGGACTCCACCATCCAGAGCTGCAGCTCAATGGCGCGGGAGGTCCACGACCGCATCGGCAGCGCGGCCAGCCTTGCCCTGCGCCAGTTGGAGCTCTACGAACTCGCCCGGAACGTCTCCTCGGCGACGGACCCCCGGCTGGACAGCCTGAAGCAGGCGATCCTGGAGACGATGCACGGCACCCGGGACATCGTGACCGAGCTGCGTACCCGCGCGCACTCCGTCGGTTCTCTGGAGACGGCGCTGTCCGCCTTCGTCACCGCGATGGAGATCGACGAACCCGTCGTGGACATCCGGATCGAGGACTTCGACGAACCCCTGCCGGAAACCATCGCGGACAATCTCTTTCTCGTCCTGCGTGAATGTCTGCGCAACGCCTTGGCGCACGCCCGGGCCTCTCGTGTGACCCTTTATGTGCGAAGTGACGCGCGTCGACTACGGGCGTCCGTGACCGATGACGGAGTCGGTCTCCCTGAGGAGCGGAAGTTCGGCAACGGCCTTGCCTCCATGGCGGAACGGATCCGATCGCTCGGCGGCCGGATGGAGATCAAGAGTGCTCCCGGGTGCGGCACCATCCTTGAGTTCTCGGTACCGATGGGCGAGGCCTGGCATGCGGTCGGCTGATGAGCAAAGGTTGTTGGGGACGGGCGAGCCGATTCGTATCGTCGCGGTCGACGACCACTCGCTGTTGCGCGGTGCCCTCTGCCAGCTTCTCAATGCGGAGGACGACCTGTGCGTCGTGGGCGAGGCCGACACGTCCGAGGGGCTCGGCGACCTGGTGGAGAGCAGTGGAGCGCATGTCGTGCTGCTCGATGTCGAGATGCCCGACCACCATGCGCCCACCGTGGTGAGCGAACTGATCGCGCGCTTCCCGCGTCTGCGCGTGCTGATGCTGTCGATGTACGGCGATGGACCGCTCGTGCACGAGTTGCTCGCCCGCGGCGCCCACGGCTATCTGCACAAGAGCACCCCTTGCGCATCGCTGCTGTCCGCCATCCGCGGCGCCGTGGCTCCCAACCCGCAGGTCATGGTCGCCCTTCAGGGCAGCGTGATTCCGGAAACCGCCTTCCGCGGCGCCGGGCTGTCCCTCTCGCCCCGTGAACGAGAGGTCCTCACGCATGTCGCCGACGCGCTGAGCAACCGCCAGATCGCCCATGAGCTGGGCATCACCGAGGCAACGGTGAAGCGACACCTGCGGAACATCTTCGAGAGACTCGGCGCGGCCTCTCGTATCGAAGCCGTCAACAAGGCCGTGGACGCCCGGCTCATCGAGTCGGCGAGAAAGGGCAGGTGACCCCGCGGTCACCGAAGCGTCGGCCATGCCGTACAGCCGGTGCGAATACTCCTTTAGGAGCATGCCCGATGCTTCTTCAGAGGCCTGGTGTCAGTCCGATGTCAGGATTACATTCGCAGGCATGCCTCAAGTGACGCTCTGCGAGACGCACAAGAGCGGCGATGTTGACCATCGATTCGCAAGTGACACGATCAAGTGTCCCTCGGGGCGCGAACTAGCCGCACTTTCCTGTCGGGGAGTCTCGACACGCGGCGCGGTTCTTCCCTCTGACGCCTGTCACGGGTGACCGCGACGGCCGGCCTGACCAGCCTCGGCCTTCAGCGACGTCCTGAACCCCGGGCAGGCCTCCGGCCCGGTGCTGCCGGGTGGTTGGGCAATGCGGCCCTCACCTGTCCCGGCGCCCCGGGCGCCTGACCTTCCTTACGACGCTGTGCCCGCGGTTCCTCGGAACGGGCTCGGTGTCGCTCCTCTCCGCCGACCAATTCGCCGAGCCCGCCGATCGTCACCGGCGGACGCGCCGGCTCTTCATCGACGCGCGATACGCGGCGCAACTCGCCGCCTTCGCGCGGTCCGGGGCCCGAACGGCCACATCCGGGACCGACATGAACAGCACACGACCCATAGGGGGAACGGGACCATGAACGGCACGGGGGACCCTTTTCGCATCCAGCTCCTGGGACCGATACGGGCCTGGCGACGGGGTGAGGAGGTGGCGCTCGGCTCGCCCAAACAGCGTGCGGTGCTCAGTCTGCTCGCCAGCCGGGCCGGCGAGGTGGTCAGTGGGGAGACCATCACCAGCGCCCTCTGGGGCAGCGACGCCCCGCAGACCGCGGCCAACGGCGTCCACACCTATGTGGCCCGGCTGCGCCGCGCGCTGGAGCCGGGACGCGGCTGCCGGGACGCCAGCACGGTTCTCTCCTCGGAGCCCGGGGGCTACTGCCTGCGGGTGGACCCGGCGTCGGTGGACGCCACGCTCTTCGTCGAGCGGCACGGTCACGCCCGCAGATCACGCGAAGGCGGTAGTGCTGAAACGACACTGCGGATGTACGAGGACGCTCTGGCGCTGTGGCGGGGGGAGGCGTACTCCGGGGTGCCGGGGCCCTTCGCCGCCGTGGAAGGCGTCCGGCTGCGGGACATGAGGCTGACCGCGGTCGAGGAGTGGGCCGCCGTCATGCTGGAGGCCGGACAGTACGCCGAGGCGGTCGACGCCCTCTCGCGTGCCGTGTCGGAGGAGCCGCTGCGCGAGAAGCTCCGCTGGCTGTTGATGCTCGCGCTCTACCACGCGGGCCGTCAGGCGCATGCCCTCTCGGTGTACACGGAGACCCGGCAGCTGCTGAGCCGCGAACTGGGCATCGAGCCGGGGGCCGAGCTGCAGGACCTCCACCGGTGGATCCTCGCCGGGCAACAGGAGTTGCGGCCGCTCGGCGGACGTATGTCCCGCAGGACCCGGGAGGGACTTGGTGCCGGCGTTCCAAGGCCGGCCCAACTCCCCTCCATGGCACGCGGGTTCACCGGGCGCGACACCGAACTGAGGCAACTTGAGGGCCTCCTGGACGACGAGTTCGCTCAGCGCAGCACCCCGGTGATCGTGGTCGACGGCGCCGCGGGCGTCGGAAAGTCGGCACTCGTGCTGGAACTGGCACACCGCCTCGCGCACCGCTTCCCGGACGGTCAGCTCTATGTGGACCTCTGCGGCAACGGACTGCGCGGCCGGCCGTTGAGCGCCTCGGACGCGTTGCTGCAACTGCTCACCAGCATCGGAGCCGACAGCGCGCGGATACCGCGGGACGTGACCGGCCGTGCCACGCTCTATCGCAGCCTGCTGTACGGCAAGCGGATGCTGGTGGTGCTGGACGACGCCTTGAGCGTTGATCAGCTGAGGCCCTTGATACCGCGCGGCGAATCGTGCGTCGTGGCCACGAGCCGGCAGCGCTTCGGCGGACTGGCAGCACGGGACGGTGCGCGCACGCTCACCGTCAAACCGCTGGCCGACGCCGAGGCGGCACACCTGCTCACCAACCTGTCCGCAGGACGGCTCACCGAAGACCCGGGGGCCGCTCGGCGACTGGCGGCACTGTGCGGTGGACTGCCGCTGGCGTTGCGCATCACCGCGGAGCGACTCACCGCGAACCCCGGTGTCCCGCCGGGAACGCTGGTGGAGCAGTACGCGGAGGAGAGCGGCCGGCTGGACCGCCTCACCATGGAGGACGATGCCCTGGCCAGTGTCCGTGACGCGTTCGAGACCTCCTACCAGGCGCTCTCCGGCGAAGCGGCGCGGATGTTCCGCTTCCTGGGGCTGAGCAAGGACGGACCGATCACCGTTCCCGTCGCGGCGTCACTGACGGACACGGACCGCGACACCGCCCGCCGACTGCTCGACCTGCTGGTCGCCAACCATCTCCTTGAGGCACAGGGGCATCAGTTCCGCTTCCACGACCTCCTGGGGATCTACGCGGCCGAGTGCGCGAAACGCGAGCCGATGCTCAACAGGAGAGCGGCCCTGGCCCGACTGGCTGCGGCGAGCCCGGTCGCTCCGCGCGAGCGGGTGGCGGACGACGACAGGGAGGTGGCCTGTGCCGTCGTACTCGCGTAGTGCCGCCGTGTTCCGAGACCGCCGAGGGATCTCACACTGAGGTGAGGGCACCGTCCTCGGGCCCCGTCGGCATGCTGCGCAGTCTGCCGACGGGGGACAGGACGATCGGGATCAGCATCGCGGCGGAGACCAGGCCCGCGATCCACAGGGCACCGTGAAGACCCGCCAGCGCGGCCAGCAGGCCGCCGACGGGTCCGCCCAGCGCACCGCCGCCATAGAGCAGCATGCGCATCGCGGCCGTCATCCGGCCCATCAGATGCTGCGGAGTGACGGTCTGGCGCAGGCTCACGATGAGGACGTTCGAGACGCTGCTGCCGAAGTACTCCAGGAAGAACGAGGCGACGAACAGGCTCAGGAGCAGCCAGCGCGGACCGCCCGCGGCGGGAATCAGCAAGGGGCCGAGGAAGATGATCGAGACCGACACCCGGTAGGCGGTGCCCACCGACAGCCGGCGCACCACCATGCCGGACACCAGCGCGCCCAGCAGACCCCCCACGGCGGCCGCACCCATGATGAAACCGACTGCGGCGGCAGGCAGTTCCTTGTCGCGCACGGCGTACAGCAGGAACAGCGTCTGCACCATGGTGAGGAGGAAGTTGCAGCTGCAGCCGACCAGGCCCATCGCACGCAGCAGCCGGTTGCCGAACACCCAGCGCAGGCCCTCGGTCAGTTCGGCGCGCAGACGACGTTCGGCCTTGGGTGCCTCCGGGGCGGGTTCCGGCTTCCTGATGAGGAGCAGCGACAGCACCGACAGTGCGTACGAGAAGGCGTTGGCGGTCATGGCGAAAGGCGCCGAGAACGCGCTGACCAGCGTGCCGGCCAGCCCCGGCCCGGCGATGTCCGCCGACGACAGCGTGGCGTTGAGCTTGGTGTTGGCCTCCAGCAGGCTGCGCCTGTCCTTCACCAGCACCGGAACGTACGACATCCAGCTGACGTCGAAGAGCACCGACGCCACCCCGATACCGAGCGCCAGGGCGTACAGCAGAGGGAGCGTCAGCAGGCCGAAGTGGTAGAGGAGGGGTACCAGGCCGATCAGCACCATCCGGGCCAGGTTGGCGCCCAGCATGATGGGCCGCTTGCGCGACCGGTCCACCCATACGCCGAAGAGCAGGGCGAGCCCGAGGAAGGGAACCAGCTGGGCGAACCGCAACAGGCCCAGTTCCTCGGCCCCCACCTCGAAGACCAGTACCGCGGTGAGGGGGAGCGCGAGAAGGGTGATCTGGGTGCCGTAGAGGGAGAGTCCCTCGCCGGTCCAGAACACCATGAAGTCCCTGTTGTGCCAGAGAGACCGAGGGGGTGCCTCCGCCTCGGCCGTGGTGGCCGGTGCGGCGGGCGTGCCGTGCTCCGTCATGCCGGACCTGCCTCTCGTAGGGCTTGGTCGACGATGCCGCTGATGACGCCCAGCCCCTGGCCCTGCCACACGGAGTGGTGGTCGCCGGGTGCGGTGTGCTCGGTGAGCCGGCTCACATGGGGACGCCAGTCCAGCAGCCTCCCCTCCGACTCCGCGGCCTTGATCAGGATGGCGGGCCCTTGGTGGACGGAATCCAGCCGATGCCGTCGCAGGGCCAGCACGCCCGCACGGAAGAGGGCGTAGCGCTCCAGCAGGAACTCCACGTCGAATTCCTCGGGTACGGCGCCGTCGCGCTCCGCCGCGGCGAAGATTTCCGCCGGTTCCGCCCCCGGCCGTATGCCTGCCAGAGCCTTGTCGACTTCGGGTGCCCGGTCACGGGTCACGCCGAGGAAGTCGTACAGGAAGTAGCGGGCCAGTTGCTCGTCGGGCGGCACCGACTGTGTCCCGGGCAGCGCCGCGTCGACGATGACGAGCAGAGGCACCTCTTCTCCCGCGGCGACCAGCAGCCGTGCCATCTCGTAGGCGACGACCCCGCCGAGCGACCAGCCGAGCAGCTGGTACGGACCGTGCGGGCGGGCCGCCCTGAGCGAGTCCGTGTGCAACCGGGCCAGCTCGTCGATCGACCCGGCGGGCTCGGAGAGGCCGTCGAAACCAGGTGCCTCGAATCCGAACACCGGGTGCCCGGTGTCGAGTTGGTGCGCCATCGCCGAATAGCAGTAGGGCGAACCCGAGACCGGGTGGACGCAGTGGAGCGGGAGCAGGTCGCCTGTCTCCCGGAGGGTGACGAGACTGCCGACGGGGGATTCGATCACTGTGCCGACGCTCCGTTCGGAGTCGGTGCGAGCTGCGTGAGCCGCTCGTCGATGACGGAGGCGACGCCGCTGACGCTGCTCCCGCCGTACAGCAGGCGGACGTTCACCCTGATCCCGAAGTGCTTGTTGAGCCGGGTCACCGCACGCATGGCCTGCAAGGAGTTGCCGCCGACCGCGAAGAAGTCGCCGTCCGCGCCGATCCGGGGTACGCCGAGCACGGCCGCGAAGATCTCGGCCACTGTCCGCTCGGTCGCCGTCACCGGTGCGGCGAAGCTCTCCAGGGGTCCGCCGATGTCGTCCGGCGGCGCCGGCAGGGCCCTGCGATCGACCTTGCCGTTGGGAGTCAGGGGCAGCTCGTCCAGGACGAGCAGGGTGCCCGGCACCATGAAACGGGGCAGGGACCGGGCAGCGTGCTCGCCCACCGTCCCCGGCCGCACCGTCCGGCCCGCTTCGGCGACGACATAGGCGACCAGCCGTCGGTCGCCCGCCCCGTCGGGGTGCGCGGTGACGACCGCCTCCCGGACGGTGTCGTGGGCGCGCAGTACGGCTTCTATCTCGCCGAGTTCGATCCGCAGGCCATGCAGTTTGACCTGGAAGTCCGCCCGGCCCAGCAACTCGATGAGACCGTCGGGCCCGTAGCGGGCCACATCGCCGGTCCGATAGAGGCGCTCGCCCGACAGCTCGCCGAACGACCAGTCGAAGAAGCGCTCCGCGGTCTGCTCCGGCCGGCCGAGATAGCCCCGGGCGAGCCCGATTCCCGCCAGGTGGAGTTCGCCGGGAACACCCGGCGGCACCGGCTGGAGAGAGTCGTCGAGGATGTAGGTGCGCTGGTTGGCCATGGGGCGCCCGTACGGGATGCTCGTCCAGCGGTCGTCGGTCTTCGTCACCTCGTAGACGGTGGAGTGGATGGACGACTCGGTGGCCCCGCCGAGGGCGACGAAGCGCAGGGCGGGGGCGATCGCCCGTGCCCGGTCGGGCAGCGACACGGGTATCCAGTCCCCGCCGAGCAGCGCCAGGCGCAGGTCACCGAGGGGCTGCGCACCCGTGCTGTCGAGGTGGTCGACGACCAGGTCGAGGAGAGCGGGAGCCGAGTTCCAGACGGTGACCCGGTGGGCGGCGAGCAGTTCGGCCCAGTGCTCGGGGTCCTTGGCCCGCCCCGGCTCCGGCAGGATCACCGTGCCGCCCGCGGCCGTCAGCCCGAGGAACTCGTACACCGACATGTCGAAGCTGGGCGACGACAGCGCGAGGACCCGGTCGTCGGCGCCCACGCCGAAGCGGGAGTTGAGATCCGCGATGTTGTTCATCACCCCGCGATGGCGCAGGGCGATCGGCTTCGGGGCGCCGGTGGATCCCGAGGTGTGGATGATGTACGCGAGATCCTCGGGGTTGGCGCCGCCCGGGGGATTGTGGTGCGGGCGCTCGGCGAGGAGCTCCTGGACCTGGTCGAGGAGGACCACGGGAGTGCCCGTTCCGGTGTCCGGCAGCGAGAGGCTCGCTGCCGGTCCGGTACGGCTGACCACCACCGCGCAGGAAGTGCCGGTCACCATCGTGGCGAGGCGCTGCTGCGGGTAGTCGGGGTCGAGCGGCACATAGGCGCCGCCCGCCTTGAGCACGCCCAGGACAGCGACCAGCAAGTCGGCGGATCGCTCCAGGCAGATGCCGACCCGCCGGTCGGGGCCGATGCCCAGATCGCGCAGATGATGGGCAAGACGGTTCGCCGCCTCGTTGACCTCGCGATACGTCCATGTCCGGCCGCCGCCGACCAGGGCGACGGCGTCGGGTGACTCGGCGGCGCGGTTCTCGAACGCGGTGTGCAGGCACACGTCGTGCGGAAGATCCGCCGCGGTGTCGTTCCATTCGACGAGCATCCGGCGCAGTTCGTCCCGCGGGAGCAGGCGCAGCCGCGACACCGGCCGGTCCGGATCGGCGAGCCCGTCGTCCAGCAGAGTGCGGTAGCCGACGAGGAGACGCTGGATGGTGGCCCGGTCGAAGAGCTCGGGGGCGTATCGCAGCTCCGCGGTGGGAATGCCGTCGTCGCCCGGCGGGTGCAGCACCAGCTCGAACTCGTCCGGCTGCGCCGGCTCCGGCCCGGCGGCTGTGTCGCGGGCCAGCTCGGCCAGGGTCGCCGTCCCGGTGACGGTCCGGTTCAGGCGGGCCGCGCCCGACCCGGGTGTCCGCACGGCGAAGCCGAATTCAGACTGTCCGCTCCAACGGTGGAGCAGCGCGGTGAAGCCGGCCAGGAGCAACTCCTCCGTGGCGGTTCCCGCCGAGGGGCCGAGCCGCAACTGAGCGGCGCCGGTACGTTCCGGAGTGGCTCCGGGCAGTCGCGGCCGGTCGGCCGGCAGCAGCGCGGGCGGTGCCGGCACGGCGGATGTCCTGGGGGCTGTGTTCCGGCTCAAGACCTCGCTCCTCGGTCGCGGTCGGAGACCTCGGCGGTGCCGACTCCGGCGCCGAAGGGCAGTGGATGGGTGCGGCACAGAGCGGCGACCTCGGCCGCGACCCGGTCGCGCACCACGGAATCGGTGCGGAACTCGGCGTCGCCGAGCACGGTGGTGGCGGTGAGCACCTCGTGCAGCAGACCGGCGCAGACCCGCATCTCGGCGGGCCCCATGCCCCGTTGCGACAGCACGTTCGTGCCCAGCCGCAGACCGCTGGCGACGAGAGGGGCTTTGGTGTCCTTGGGGATGCGGTTCCGGTTCGTGAGGATTCCGCAGTCCTCCAGGGCGCGTTCGGCGACCACACCGGTGATGCCGCGGTCGAGTATGTCCAGTAGCACCATGTGATTGTCGGTGCCCCCGGCCAGGACCCGGTAACCGAGCCCGGCCAGGTCCTCGGCGAGCGCCGCCGCGTTGTCGACGACCAGCCGCATGGTCGCCTTGAACGCCGGTTCCGCAACCAGCTTGAGCGCATGCGCCTTGGCGGCGATCGACGCCGGGCTCGGCGTCCCCTGCGACTGGGGGAAGACCGCGCGCTGCATCAGCTTTTCGAGCGGGGTACGGCGACTGTCCGGGCCGGGGGTCCGGTGCTCCTGGCCGATGAGGATGAGCCCTCCGCGCGGCCCGCCCAACTGCTTGTACGTGCTGGTGGTCGTGATGTGCGCCAGGTCGATGGGGCTGGGGTGTTCGCCCGTGGCCACCAGACCGGCGATGTGCGAGATGTCGGCCACCAGATAGGCCCCGACGGAGTCCGCGATCGCGCGGAACCGGGCGAAGTCCAGTGTCCGGGGATAGGCGCTGGCTCCCGCGATGAGCACCTTGGGGCGATGGGCCAGGGCCAGCTCGGCCACCTGCTCGTAGTCGATGAACCCCTGCTCGTCGAGGCCGTAGTGGACCGCTCGGTAGTGACGCCCGGTCACCGAGGCGGCGGATCCATGGGTGAGATGGCCGCCGGAATCCAGGTCGAGGGCGAGCAGCACACCGCCCGGAGGCACCAGCGCGGCCAGCACGGCTTGGTTGGCCGAGGAGCAGGAATGCGGCTGCACATTGGCATAACGGGCGCCGAAGGCCTGCTTGGCCCGGGCCACGGCCAGTCGTTCCACCGCGTCGAACCGGGCCGCACCGGGGTGGTAGCGGGCCCCCGGATAACCCTCGGCCGTCACGTTCGACAGGGCGGCGCCCCCGGCCGCCAGGACGGCCGGGTTCGCGATGCTGGCGGACGCCACCATGGCCAGGGTGCCGGCCTGCTCGCCCACCTCACGGTCGAGGACCAGGGCGAGTTCGGGATCGGTTCGGCTCAGCAACGCCGCTCCCTGGTGCAGGAGCAGAGTCTGCGCGGAGCCGGAGCCGGAGCCGGAGCCAGAGCCGGAGCCGGGGTTGGGGCCGGAGCTGGGGTTGGGGTTGGGGTCAGTGTCCACGGCGGACCCGGAGCGGGAGCCGGTCTGCCGGAGGTCGTGGGACGGGAGTGACACCCGTGAGGTCTCAAGCACGGCTACCCGTCGCCTCCTTGGACGCCGTCAGCGCGTCGATGGCCGTGGCGACCGTGGCGACCGTGGCACCGCCGTACAGAAGACGGACGTTGACCTTGACGGCGAAGTGCTTGTTGAGCCGGCTCACGACGCGCATCGCCTGCAGCGAATTGCCCCCGAGCTCGAAGAAGTTGCCGTCGCCGCTGATCTGCGGCAGGGACAGCACAGCACCGAACACCTCGGCCACCTTCTCCTCGGTCGCGGTCACCGGGGCGACGAAGCTCGCCGTCCCGTCGCCCGAACCGGCCACCGGAGCAGGGAGTTTGGCGCGGTCGATCTTGCGCGCCGCCGTCAGCGGGAACTCCGCCAGCTCCACCCAGCCCGTCGGCACCATGTACTCGGGCATCGTGCTGCCCAGGTGCTCACGGAGTTCGGCCACGGTCGGCGAGCTGTCGCCCAGCACGGTGTAGTACGCGACGAGCTGCTTCTCCCCGTAGTCCTCGCGCAGCAGGACCACGGCCAGCCGGACCTTCGGGTGCGTCAGCAGTCCGGACTCGATCTCACCGAGCTCGATCCGCAGCCCGCGCAGCTTCACCTGGTTGTCGAGCCGCCCGATGAAGTCGATCTGCAGATCGCGGTTCCACCGCACCAGGTCCCCGGTGCGGTAGACCCGACCCGCACCCAGGAAGGGGTCGGGGACGAACTTCTCCTCCGTCAGCTCCGGCAGGTTGAGGTAGCCACGGGCCAGGCCCTCGTCGCCGCCGATCAGCAACTCGCCCGGGACGCCCACCGGAACCAGGTTGAACTCCTTGTCCACCACGTAGTGCAGGCGGCTGAACTCGGGCCTGCCGATGGGCGGCGAGGACTGCCATTCCTTGTGCTCGCACAGGTACTCGGTGGTCGCCACCGACGCCTCGGTGGGTCCGTAGAGGTTCACGAACTTGCGACCCGGCAGATTCCACTTGTTGACCAGCTCGGCCGGCAGCGCCTCGGCGCCGCCCATGATGTATTTCAGGTCCGGGTACGGCCCCGCGTCGACCACGGAGAGGATCGCGGGGGACAGGCCGGCGTAGGTCACCCGCTGGTCACGGATCAGGGCGCCGAGCGACTCGGGGGACGAGGCGTCCTCCGGCGCCACGAGGACCAGCGCCGAACCGCTGATCAGCCCGGCGAAGATCTCGCCCTCGGACATGTCGAAGGTCAGCGCGGGCAGCTGCAGGAGCCGGTCCTCGGTGGTCCACTCGCCGAAGGTGCGCCGGTACGCCTCGATGAACATGCGCAGACCGCGCTGCTCGATCATCACGCCCTTGGGACGCCCGGTCGAGCCGGAGGTGTAGAGGACGTAGACCAGGGAGGTCGGCTGCGCCCACTCCTCCAGCGGTTCGTCGTCCGGCTGCGCCTCGATGAGCTCCCAGTCGGCGTCGATCCGGATGCTCTCCCAGCCGCACGAGTCCGGCAGGTCGCCCACCGAGGCCGACCGTGTGATGACCAGCGGGGCCTTGGTGTCCCGCAGCATGTGGTCCAGCCGGGCGTTGGGGTGCGACGGGTCGATGATCGTGTAGGCGGCGCCTGACACCATGACACCCACGATCGCCACCAGGGCGTCCAGATCGCGGTCCATCGCGATGGCCACGACCTCCTCGCGCCGCACACCGCGGGAGCGGATGTACCGGGCGAGCTTGCCGGCCTGGCGCATCAGCTCGCCGTACGTCAGCTCCACGCCACGGCAGACCGCCGCGACCAGCTCCGGATTCTCCTCGGCGATCCGCGCGATGGTCGCGTGCACCGGCTCCGTCGGGTAGTCGAAGTCGGCGCCGCGCCCCACCTCCAGCAGCTCGCGGTGCTCTTCCCCGGACAGCAGCGGCAGCGCGGAGACCGGGGTGTCAGGGGCGTCCGCCGCGGCGGCGAGCACCGTCCGGAAGTGCCCGATCAGGGACTCGACGCGCCAGCGGTCGTAGAGGTCGGTCGCGAACTCGACGATCAGACGCAGCCGTTCGGTGCCCTCCACAAAGCTGAACGAGAGGTCGAACCGCGAGCGGGAGCCGGCCACCGTGATCGACTCGGACGTCAGACCGGCCAGTTCCAGCGTGTCGCTGGTGCTGGACTCGCCCAGCAGCTGGCAGGCGATCTGGAACAGCGGGTTGCGTCCCGCGTCCCTGGTCGTCTGCACCCGGTCCACGACATGGTCGAACGGCACATCCTGGTTGTCGTACATGTCGAGGTTCGCGTCGGCGACGCGCTCGAGCAGCTCGGCGAAGGTGACACCGCCGGACAGGTCGCACCGCAGCACGGTCATATTGATGAACAGGCCGACGACGTCTTCGAGTTCCGGGTCCGTGCGGCCGAGCATGGGCACCCCGAGGGCGATGTCGTCCTGCCCGCTGTAGCGGCTCAGTACGACGTTCAGCGCCGCGGCGACCACCATGTAGAGGGACGCGCCCTGCTCATGGGCCAAGGCGCGGGCCTTCTGCAGCAGTTCGGCCGGGAAGTCGACCACGAAGGTCTCGCCGTTCTGCGTGGGCTCCGTCGGCCGGAGCCGGTCGGCGGGCAGCTCGAGCGCCTCGAGACCGGCAAGCCGCTCCTCCCAGAACTTCAGCTCCTCCTCCCAGACGCCGTCGGCCCGCTGCTTACGCTGCCGCTTGATGTGGTCGTCGTAGCCGATGGACAGTTCCGGCAGGGACGGAGCAGTACCCGTGGCCAGGGCCCCGTAGGCCTGGGAGAGTTCGCGGCTGATCACACCTCCGGACCAGCCGTCGGTGATGATGTGGTGGAAGCTCAGGCTGAGTACGTGCTCCTCGGGGGCCAGCCGGAACAGCTGGAACCGGGAGATCGGCCCCGCGGCCAGATCGAACGGGGTGTCCGCCTCGGCCTGCAGCGCCTCGTGGAGTGCGCCCTCGGCGTCGTCGGCGGCCAGGCCGGAGAGGTCCCGGACCGCCAGTGGCCGGTCCTCCGCCGGTGAGACGACCTGATAGGGGACGCCGTCCTGCGCGTGGAAGGTCACCCGCAGCTGCTCGTGGCGCCTCACCAGCAGGTTGAGCGCACCTTCGAGAGCAAGCGGGTCGAGCGGCCCGCGCAGCCGGTAGGCCACCGGCACGTTGTAGGTGGTCTCACCGGGATTCATCTGGGACAGGAACCACAACTGTTCCTGTCCGAAAGACAGTTGGATGCGCGCATCGGCGGTGTGCAAGCTCATCGTCTCAGGACTCCATTCGGGTGTTCACGGTGGTTTCCCAGGGGCGGGGGAGCCCGGGCTCGGCGCACCGGGGCGGCAGGAAGCCAGCCCCGGAGGGCCGGGGCGGCAGCAGGCAGGCAAGGGAAGAGCACGGAAGGCAGGCCGGGACCCGGGGGTTCGGCGGCAGCGCCGGGGTCAGCGGGCCTGGACGGAGCCGGCCGTGGGGGAGAGGGGCCTGAGCACACGCTCCACGCGGCGCAGCCCCTCGGTCACGGCCTCGGGCGAGCGCGCGAAACAGATCCGGAAGCCGTCGGTCGCGCCGAGTGTCTCGCCGGGCATGAGCAGCACTCCCAGGTCCAGTGCCCTGCGGCACATCGCCAGCGGCTCCTCCCCGGTGTTCAGCCAGAGCCAGGCGAACGGGGTGTCCTCGGGCTCCACGAGGATCACGGCGTCCGCGTTGCGCCGGGCGAAGTCCCGGACCAGGGCCAGCCCTTGGCGGGTGAGGTCGTGGTACGCGCGCAGATGGTGCTCCCGGTTGGCCAGGACGTCGAGGGCCAGGGTCTCGCACAGCACCGAGTTGGAAATGGTGGACAGGAACTTGCGCCGGGCACAGCTCTCCACGACGTCCGGCGGACCGTAGAGCCAGCCGACCCGCAGTCCGGGGAAGCCGTACACCTTGGACAGGCTGGACACGGAGATCACCCGATCACTGCCTAGGGCGGGGGACCGCGAGAGGTCGAGCGCGTACTCCTCGTCGAGCAGAAGATGGGCGCCCGTACGCTCCGCCAGTGCCAGCAGGCCGCGCAGGTCCTCCTCCGCGATGCGCCGACCGGTGGGATTGCACGGGGTGTTGGCGACGATCAATCGCACGTCGGGCCCGGCCACCGCCTCGGCGGCCTCGACGTCGAAGCTGAGGTCGGGGCGGAACCCGACGAGTTCGACACGGCAGCCCAGCTCGGGGGGCACGTCCCAGGACTGCTGCCAGCCGGGCCGGAAGGCGATCACTCTGGATCCGGGTGTCAACAGCGCCGTGTACACGAGGTAGAGCGCCTGCTGGGCACCTTGGGTGATGAGGATCGAGTCGGCCGCCCCGCCGTACAGGCCGGCGACCGCTTCGCGGAGAGCATCGAGGCCCCGGTCGTGTCCGTAGTCCAGCTCCAGTTCGGGCGGCACCTTGAGGGCGTCGAGGCGTCCGGGGACCATGTTGCTGTCGCCCAGATCGATGTCGAAGCGCCCCACGGCGTCCTCGAACACCCACCGCTGGATCGGATAGTCACGCGACTGCTGCGAGGAAGTGGTCACCGTAGGTTCCCCGCTGACGCCATCCGGTCGAGCCGTGCGCGCAGGGCGGGTGCGAACGAGCCGGCGGCCACCTGCTCGGCGTCGCCGGTCATGGTGACATGGCCGTCGCCCGCGATGGTGATCTCCACGCTGCCTCCGGACATCCTGACCTCGACGCTGCCGTCGCACAGCCCGAGTTCGCGGGCCGCGGACACCGCGGCACAGGCGCTCGCGCCGGACGCCGTCACGTACCCGGCGCCGCGCTCGAACACCTCCAGCTCCATCACGGCCCGGTTCGCCATGCGCGCGAACTGCACATTGGTGGCTTGCGGGAACCGGATGTGCCGGGCGATCCTCGGGCCGAGCCGCCGGGCCAGCTGCGGTGACGGGTCGTCCACCAGGACCACCGTGTGCGGATTTCCGTTGTACACACAGGTGACGACGAGTTCCTCGCCCTCCACGGACAGCGGCACGCCCACCGCACGGCCGATGTACGGCGCCCCGGCCTCGTCGAGCAGGGGCAGATCGGCGGCCTCGAAGCTGGGCTGCCCCATACCGACCTCCACGCGCCCCGCGTTGGCGTCGAGGACCCGCACCGGGCAGTCACCTGCGGCCGTGCGGAGGGTGAACTCCCGCCCGTCGGCCCAGGCGTCGCGCTCCTGCTCGGCGAGGTGGAGCGCGAACATCCGCAGTCCGTTGCCGCTCCTTCCGCAGTCGGAGCCGTCGGAGTTGTACAGGTCGAGGGCGACCGGCACACCGGCACGGGGCGTCTCCAGCGGCCCGTAGAGGACACCGTCCGCCCCTATGCCACGGTGCCGGTCGCAGACCAGCCGGATCGCTTCAGGGGTCACGGGGAAGTCGGTGTAACGAGGGTCGATCACCAAGTAGTCGTTGCCTGCTGCCTGATATTTGAAGAAGTCGATCACAGCTGATCTCCAAGGGCTGCTGGGCGCGGTGCCGCCCCGAGGCGTCGTGCCTCACCTCGGGGC